>JAUYAR010000083.1 GCA_030693415.1 Candidatus Cloacimonadaceae bacterium
GTCGGTGGGACTGATTTATACAGCTTCTGAGCCCACTTCTCGTTACGCATCAGGGGAGCAGGTTTGTTATCAATACAAGACCCCCGGAAAGATGAGATGAACCGTTCGAACTGCTCCTGGAAGGTCTTGAAGAACCGCTCGATCACTTTAGCTTTGGCATTATAGCTGGCTGCGAACTGAGCTCCGATATTGAGCTTGGGGAAGATGCCACCCATCTCTATCTCCAGATCGTGGGATTCCCAGGCTTCATGAAAGAGTTTGCTCTTGAAAGCTCTGCCATTATCGAGATAGACGTACTTTGGCAGCGCTCCCCAGTTGAGGAAGCCATTTCTAAAGGCGATCTGGATATGCTGGCTGTCCTCGGTAAAGGCAAGTGAGGCACCCACCGGATATCTGCTTGCCCAGTCCAGCACCATGATCATAGTCATGCGTTGGGCTTTCCCGGTCTTGGGATTGTAGATATCGAAAGCCAGAGTATGACCATCGGCTACCCATACTTCTCCCACATCCAGGACATTATCACGAATAATCGTCTTGATGATATGCTCGGCTACGAACTTGCTGCCCTTTCGGGTTTGATTCCAGACCGCAGGATTATCCTCTGCCCATTCAGTGCACCAGCGTCTCAAGGTCGGGACACTGGAGGGAGATTCGATCCAACCCATCCGTTCTTTGCTCTTGAGAGCCGAGATAGCTGAACCGATGGTTACCTGATTGGGATGCAGCAGCACCTGCAGTAGCAGTGCGCTCTCCTGATCGGTTACTTTGCGCTTATGCTCTTTGTTACGGCTTCTATGGATCAGGGCATACATGTTCTGCTGGGCTTCCTGATAACGTTCAATCCAGAGCCGCAGAGCCCGTTCGGTGCGTTTACCCTTGAGTCTGTATAGTTCAGGTGCCAGAGTGCCGTTATTGTAATCGCAAGCGATCTTATCCCACTCGGCTACCTTGGACTCGCAGTCTGCCAGGCGATTGAGGATGACATTGCATAAGTGTCCATACAGCTTCGCCTCTCCATCATACTTGGTGAAGATCTGATCATCCGGACTGAAGTCGATGAATAGGTCATTGGGTATGATCTGTACCGAAGCAGCCGGGATGATCTGAGTTGAATGAATATCCGGTTGCAATTGCTCATC
>JAUYAR010000084.1 GCA_030693415.1 Candidatus Cloacimonadaceae bacterium
ATGGCTATCAAGGTGTGGACTTCCGCTTCAGGATTATCTGCCAAGGTCGCAGCCGCCCATTCAAGCAATGTTCTTTTGAATTCTTTGAAGCCTCCGGCGTTCGGTTTTGCGGTCTTGATGTCTATCAGGTAAATCGCGCCGATTGATGCTATTAGCTTCAAATCAACTCTGGTCAGGTTTACATTCTGCATAGTTCCCTTGTTGCATACTTGTCGGATAGCGTCGATCTCGGCAATCTTGTTTGGTGCGGTAGTGGCTGTTGTCAAACCATTCATTATGTTCTGGATAACATGATGGGCGTCTGAGGAAATGCGATTTCCAGCCGATATCTGTTTTGATGACAATGCGAAACGATTTGATCCAAGTGCTACGGCAACCGGTTCAAAGACAGTAGTCCCAAAATTCGTATTCAAAGAGTGGATAAATGAATACAATGCCAACCTGTCCTTGCCCAACAATCTGGTATGAAAAGGCATGGAAGCGGGTTCGGGATTGTGGTTTTGAAACTTGGCTCTCAGGCTATTGATCAGGATTTCTTCAAGTAGTTTGGTTTGTCGTGGGGTTAGGGGCATAAATCACTTACTCCTTATCCGTTTTATACATAAAACTCATTAATTTCCTCAAAGTGTATTCCGCAAATTACACCATTTTCCTCAAATGGAAGATGATCTCCGAGTAAGCACCCTTATCCTTTTCGGTTCTATTCAACACGGGTCGTTTGTATTGATTCACTATTTTCATGCCGGCATTTTCAGCAATGATTGGATACAAATTGCATTTGTCATTGGCAACCATAAACACGTCATAATCATCCGCCAGAAAGCGTTTGCAGTTATTGAGAACCTCGCTTATCCCCAGAACATAGCTTTGTTTGGCTGCTCTGTTCTGCCCCTTGAAAAGCGGACCGATTTCCAGTTCATCGTGTCGTTCAAAACCAAACAGATCATAGGCATAGGCATGTTGCTCATGATAGTCGATCAAACCCACATAGGGAGGAGAGGTGAATATACCCTTGATCTTCTGAGAGTCGATCAGTGAAGCGAGGGCAGGCTCTACTTGTTTCACTTTATCCTGTATGTCGATGTTTCTGCTGTCGCCGGTGACGCAAACCTGCATAGTGTCAGTTCTCAAGTTGTCAAACTGCTTAAGGCGGCTGGTTGTGTCCTTGGTATAGGTTGTCCACCATTTGAGCATGGAGAAGAGCGGCTTGCACATTTTGCCATGCTTTGAGCAATAATATGTCGTGGTAATAGGTTCATTGAGCGTTGCCAGATCGGCATGGGTGGTGGCGCGGCAGCTTCTGATGGTGCGGCTCAGGATGATGCCGAGGATTTTCTTTGTGAAGCCATTGCTGATCTTCTGAATCTCACGATAGACGAAATCGATCTCCGAACGTATGGGTCTGATGAACCATTTATCCATAAATGTGAGGGGATTCTCCTGAAGCAACTTGATTTTATACGTCTCGATCAAATCCAGGTACATTGGCAGAAACTCTTGCTCTTTTTCGGCTCCATACGTTTTTTCATCAACCTGATTGTTTCTCAACCGATATTTATAATCCGGTACTGGAAAATACTTGTTGTTGAATTCATACAGTTCCTTGAGCAGTCTATCTTCAAATTCAATGGTTTTTGAGTCCGTGAGAAATAGCTTCAGCGCCTTTGTGATGCGTTCGCTCTCGGATTGAACATCGCTCAAGTCATATTTTTTCACCTTACAGCCTGAAATCATCACATTAAAAGCTGAGATATCCACACCCACTGCATGCAGCCCGAGCTCGCTTGCTTGCACCAAAGTAGTCCCGCTACCGGCAAAGGGGTCCAAAACGATGTCCCCAGGCTTGAAAAAAGTCTCGGTCTTAAAGCTATCAGTGTGGCGATCAAGAAAATACTCGACGAGTTGGGGGATGAATTTGCCCTTGTATGGATGCAGCCGATGAACGTGTTTGGTGGTTTCAGCTTCTTTATATTGGTCAAATGACAAAGCCCAATTCAGGTCTTCGCCAAGCTGCTGACGCCAGGTCATCTCCCTGCTGCCATTGTATGTCTTATAGTATTCATGCAATTCATGCTTTGATATCAATACAGTACCATTGTCCCCGTATTTGCGGATGCGCCCATATTGGATCAGATAGCTGATATTGGATGTCGAAACATATTTTCCAAGGTGGCTTGTCGCCCATCCGCTGGCATCCTTCACATTGATCAGATCAGTGGCTTCCATTGCCATTTTATCTCTCCCTAAAACTCTCGATATGGTAAAAAAAAGCTCTCAAGTCCATTAATTCTACAATGAGAACCGATGACCAGTTAAAAACTGGCTTAATTGGTGTCAATAGAAAACTGGACACCCGATAGTTCCATGCCACCGATCCTGCGAAGTCAACGGGTGAGCGGGTGAACAAGTGAACAGTTGAACGAGTTGTTTCGCTTCAGATTTCAGTGATCATGATGATCATCACGATCCGCGTCATCTGTGTTCTATTGAGAAGAAGACCACAGGTGAGATGGTGAATGAGTGAACGGGTGAGTTCCGTGTTTCGGTTCCCAGCAATTCTCAATTTTCAATTTTCAATTCTCAATTCTCAACAGAGTAGATGATCTGAACTCTTTGGGTTACATTGACATAAGTAACGATGTGAAAAGTATCCGGGTTAGAACCAATGTGAGTGGATGCGCAGGCAAAGTACTCGCCTCCACCGGAGTGGCAATCCCCAAATCTATAATTATCTAACTCATCACCAAGCGTTCAGAAGCGGTTTTGTTGTGCCAACAACTTTTTTTCACGTTGTAATATATTGTCTTATTGTGCCTTACAAAATCGTGCTGTCAAACTTGAGTCTGACGGGCTATATTGCCGTATTTGATGTTTTGTTCCTGCAGCGGCATTTTTGGTGCCTTACGCATCAGGGTTCTTTTCAGACGGGGATGGTAGTAATAAACGGCATCATCCAGCTTGCCGGAAAATCCTTTAATGCCTTCCTTTACAGTAGCTTTCATGGTTTCCTCCACTTCTTTGTCCCATTATCCGCCCTTGCTCCAAGTTGTCAATCACTTCTTTATCCCACCTTAATCAAGCGTTAATTATTAACGCTTGATTAATGGGAGATAATCACTTGATTAACGCTTTCAAGCAAGGAAGAATGAGGAAATTACCTGTATGTGATTGTGAGAGAATGAGATGAGAGAATGGGATTTTAGTTTCCTTCCCCTATCACATATTCCCACATACAGTCAGATTAGAATACAAAAGGGAAAAGGGTAGATTAAAACCCTTTCCCCCAGATTGTTTGCTAAAAGCTAATTGTAAAGGATAATTTTAGATTTCGAAAGAAGGAGGTGTTCCAAAAATCAAGATTATCTTGATCAAACATACTCATCAGCTCGACCTGTAGGTTATTATTTGCTTTATAGCAAAGCCCATAGCTAAAGTCCGTGGCAGAAGTATTGGTCTTTATACTATGACTTTCAACCAGATAGCTATTATCCGCGAGCATGACATAAGGATTGGTTTGATTGGGATAATATATCTCAATCAAAGTTGGTTCGATCAGCGTTGGTCTGTAGCTATCATTCATTATGTCCACTACTTGTGTGAATACAGAGCCAAAACGCATTGCCCATTTCTGATTCGTGGAAAACCAGTATTCCAAGCCAACCGGGATTCTTATAGAGCTAACCGAATTTACATGCTTGGTTTTACCTGACGAAATGGATGTTTCCTTACGAATACTATTCCAGGCACCTGATGTGTTGAAAAGAGTATCAATTGAACTATAGGAATAGTTGAAATCACCATCTTGAGTATGCTTATGGAAATGATAGTATAACCCTGTGCCGAAAAAGGTATTTTTATTCAGAGGATAGCCGAATTTCACGGAGGTGTTTAAATCCAGTCCGCTGATGTCGCCGGTTTCTCTCAAGTTTTCCAAAATCGTGTGATGATTGCTATTGGGAGCGTAATCTTCATACTGGTAGAGATCATTGTCGATAGCATCCAGGTTCAAGATCCCGAGCGCCAAATTGAAGCTTACAAATCCTTCTTTTTTTCGATCCTGATCTGGGACGAGAGTGAAGCGCGCACGCCCGGACAGCTCATTATACAAACCATCTTGTGCGGATTTCAGATAGGCTGATTCCGATTCGGTAGTCTCTATGGCGTTATGCTCAATTCTATTCGCTTGGTCATCAGTGATGTTTTCCATTTTCATATAGCGGAATACATAGGAACATGACAACTCCCGCTTGGTTCCAAGCTGCATATACCCGAATTCATTGTGGATGGCATGTTCCGACACCTCCGTGTTGAAATCTCCCTCACGGGTTAATTCATAGTTATATTCAGTAGCGGTAGGGTCCTGATCAGGTAGGTTCATTATTCTGGAGTAGTAATCAGTTGTAGGAGCGCCATAGTTAAAATCCAACAAGGCGGAATTAGCATAGGTTTCGCTTTGTAAAGATTTCAGATATCCGATTTTGTAACCCAGTATTTTCTTGGGTGTTAACTCATAGGCAAGGGTCAGAAAGGTTTCATTTCCATGATCCAAGATCAGGTTTTTGTACTTTTGTGTGATATTCCTATACCTGTCATACAAACCATTGTTGTTTGTATCATAGTAAGACTGCCAATCATACTCCACTTCTCCCCAGCTTGTGGTGAAGATATTTGGCTCCGGAGAGCAGTCTATTTGTAAAGGAAACTTGTTAACATAATACTTAAACAGAAAGGCAGCCTTTAGTTTCTGAAACAATGCCTTGTCAGACGCTGCACCCAGCAGAAGGTAATTGCCACCGTTTGTCATAAAGATCTGGTCATTGGCATCAAAATTACTGAGATTGCTAAACAGCTTCGTCCCATTCAAATAATACAGATCAAGAGGACTGAAAACATATTCCAAATCATCATCCAAAGCGCCACTGGTGGAGAGATGGCGAAAAGAATTGATTTCCTGGGCGCAGCAGACTGTAAAGATAGTTAAGATTATCGCGATAAATAACATCCGTTTCATTGTTCACCTCCTATTACTGAATCTATACTTGCGAGTAATTTACCGCCGATAATAACGACGATCGTGGTTGTAATACTTTGGGGTGTGCTATAACCTGGGTTTGTCCATGTACCGCCTGATTGAGCGACGATCTGATTATTGTGATCAATGATGGCATAGTAGTTTTCAGAAGGCCACTCACCGGGGGAATAATATGTGGTAATCAGGTCACCGTTGGTAACATCGAAGGTGTGGTATTGGGGACCATATCCATCATCTATTGTAACGTATGAGTGAACAGGAATACCATTGACAAATACGAATAAATATCCTCCGTTCCAGCCATCACCGTAGCTATCAAGCAGAGCAACTTTCCATTGGACTAAGACATTTTCAATCAAAGTTATACTTCGAATATTGGATGGCGGTGTTTCATAAATCGGTGTAATGTCCGTATCAATTGCTGTGATATAATATCTGTAAGTGTTGCCAATTGCCAGATTATATTCGTCAATGTACTGAGTTTGATTTGTCACATTGAGTGTTCCCACAAGCTGAAAAACTGTTCCGCCTACTAGCTCGCGATAGATTCTGAAGCCTGTTTCACTATTGCAGGTTTCCGACCAGTTCAAGCGAACCGCAGGCGTACTCCCTGTCTGTTGCAAAGATTGCAAATTGGGGGATTGCATCCGATAATTTACGTAAACATTAGCGGGAGCCGTCAGAGGAGTGTCATCCATCAAACCGATTTTCTGTAATCTATAGCTATAGGTATTATATTGCACCACGGCATTGTCCTGATAGGTATAGACATAATTTGGATTGGCAGGAAGCACTTCATTGGCAGCAGCTAATAGGACATTATCACGGAACAACTTGAAACTGCCCGGAATGTCACTTCGATCACGCCAAGATATTATCACCTGGTTATTAATATTAACTCGAAACATTATTTCTGGAGCAAGCCTTGAGGCTGTTTTTACGGTAAGAGTGTCAATCTTGCTCAATCCCGTGCGCACTTGAGTCGCAACCGAGTAACGATAAACAGTATTGTGAGTTAGCAAAGAATCAATAGAGGAGGTATTCGCTTTGCTATAAATGTTCCCAATCAATTGATTGTTACGGAGAAGCTTATAGCAAAGGAAATTGTCATCATTGCTCTCTTGCCAGGTTAGACTTACACGATCAGGACGGATATTGTAATTTCGATATCCAATATAACAATTCCCATCCTGAGACATTAACGAAGACCGATTAAACAATGGCTCTTGATTTGCATTATCCGGTAAATAGCTACCGGGTTTCATCAAATCAGAATCACAAGCCGTCAGAAATAACAGCACAAAGAGCACCATAACGAAGACTTCTTTGTAACGCATTGTGTCACCTCCAGTTTTTAGTAAATCCATTAGAAAAATCTCTCGAAATTCGGTCAAGCTTTTTTTAGTTTCTTAACTTTCTGGGCGTGAATGTCGTGATAGAGATGTCGCGTGACAAGGAAAACTGGAAAAAATGACAAGGAAAACTGGACGATTTTGGACAAGGAAAACTGGACAAACCTGTATTATTATATTTTCTCGTGACTTAGCTGATACAATCGTCCATTGATAGGGATGTAGATATATGTAGGTTAATCTGGACAGCGGGGAGCGGTATTATATTTTCGGATGAGGGTGTCGAGGATGCCGATCATAGTTAAGTCAGAAGAGTCTTTGGTGTAAGGGATGGGGGTGAATTCGTGGTTGATGGGCATTAGCCAGGCGGTTTTTTGTTTGGGAACGAGGACGAGCTGCTTCAGCGTAATGCCGTCTGGAGTGCGGAAAGCCATGATGCGGTTGTTGATTTGGATGCCGCGCCAGTCACGGGAGCAGATGACCAGATCGCCGGAGAGGATTTGCGGTTCCATTGAGCTGCCTGCCACCCGGAACAGAAATTAGTGTTGTTGGCGCTCCCAAAAGCGACATCTATAATTTTTATTGGAGCGGAAACACTCAGCCTGTGTCTAAGATGATAGTTGTATATGGCAGAATTAACGCCATTGGGACAGAGCAATCCCCGATTACTTTCGATGTTTACAGTGAGGACAGTGATTACCGCTGGGGTGGGATATATATGGGTATGAACGCCCCCATGTCCTCCTATGAATACTGCGAGTTCAGAAGATCATTTTTTTGTTATTATAATCAGAATTACTGGTCAACTGCTGCATTATACTTCGATAATGGTATCATCAATGTTCGCAGTTGTTCATTCCGGGACATTTAATACAAGATTTATATTGACATGCCATAAATACTGATTATATTGTCTCATATCTAAACTTAGAAGGAGTGAGAAATGGGACGACCTAAGCAGAGCTTGGATTCATGCACATTGGAAGCCATTGAGCAATCAATATCAGCTT
>JAUYAR010000085.1 GCA_030693415.1 Candidatus Cloacimonadaceae bacterium
GAATCCTGTGAGTTATTCTTCTCGGAATGGAGTCTGGTAATCCTTTTGGTGCTATGTTTGAATCTATGCCACATGAGTGCAGTCCTTGCCAGCATAAACATCGTCCGGTGTTTGGTAATTCAATGACTGGTGCAATCTTAACCCAACTTTACCATTTATAAGTTATACACTTGTCCCGCATGCACTTAGCTGATTCATGGGCACTACACGTGTTTGTGTTTTCTTACTATTCTTTTGATTGGATTATGGCTCAAATTGAGGGCATTATAGATTTGTATGTGATTATCTTCCGCTACAGTGCTGTCCACTATTGTGATCGTAGTGCCCTTTCTGGTTTGCATTGTGGTCAGGATCAACTGATGGTTGCGCATCATTTTGCGCAGCATAGTCCATGATATGTTTATCCCCTGTTCATGTAGCTGGTGTTGGATTGCGTTGACCAGATGATATGCCAAGACAGCGACAAAGAGATGCGCTTCTGCCCGCGAATCTTTTTGATGGTAAACGGGTTTAAAGTGAAGCTCAGATTTGAGGGTTCTGAAAGCGCGTTCAACCGTATTCAACATCATATACATAGACCATATCTTATCGCTGCTGAGATCCATATGGCTGGTGCGAAGATAATACGATCCCGAGTACTTGGCGTCAAGCGCTCCCTGGCGGTCGATTGAATAATGTAGAGATACGGCTTTGTCCTCTTCTTGGACGATATCGATTGTGTAGAAAGAACTCACCGATTTGAAACGTTCTTTGAGACGGATAACTCGTTCATAGACAAATTCATACTTTCTTTTCCCTTTCTTTGCTGCAAGGGCGTCCCGGATCTTGTTCAATTCGGCTTCAAAACGTGAACAGAACTTCTCCCGCATCGCCTGCTCTTTCAGTCCCATTTTTTCACTTTCACAGTAGAGGACACATTCATTTTCCTGTCTGAAAACCTGAGTATGGATATGGTTGCCGCCTTTATTGGAAACAGGCATGAACTTCGTCTTATCGATCAACTCTTCAGGAATTGGCTTATTGCGGGCAACGCAGATGTAATGATATTTGTGTTTTCTCAGGTATGCAAGATTGGCTTCCGTAGCGATACCGGCATCTATGACCACCGTAACGGGTTTCAGGTCAGTTTCATCCCTTAGATACTCAAGCATCTTTTCTAGTGTGCCGGATTCACTTACCGATCCCTCCATGACCTTGCTCCTTTTGGGAAAACCAAGTTCATCCAACACCAGACCCAAGGTCAATAATCTGCAATCAAACCGCTTTTCCTTGGAATGCCCAAAACGGGCTTTAGCTATGCCTGCTGCCGTGCCTTCCAAATAAGTATTGGTCAGATCATAAAGAAAAATGCCCTCTGTAAGGTTGAAGACACTGCACTCGTTTACACGAAGCGACTGCTCAAGCTGCTCTTTATTTTTGTAAATCTGATCCGTTATCCTATACAGAGCATTGTGGGATAGTCTTGAAAAATCTGCTCCCAAGAGTTCTCCCAGACCAGTGTGAGTTCTGCCCCAGGCAGCGGTTGCATTCTCACTGCCCGGCTCCAGCATTCTGCCAAAAATAGATAATGCGGCGTCATTTCTTTGCTTATTGCTGAAACCAAGCTCAGTGAAGATATCTTCAAAGCCAAGCTTGCGGTACATGCTCAGAGATATATGCTCCGCTCCAATGCTCTTTGGCTGGCGGTTCAAGATGCTGCTGATACTCACGCTCTCATAATCCTCATCATCTCTGGGATTGATTTCCAATGGCAGGGCTTCCCTAGACTTTTTGCATAGATAAGCATGAAACCAACGTTCTGCTTCTTCCTGAATAGCTTTCTCGTGAAACAACACATCCTGACCATTGATCAAAGCCTCAATCGCGGTTGCCAAAGCCTTCCATTGCGCTTGCGGCACGCGTATATCCAGCATCACCAAAATAGTGATCTGCCTTACCTTATCTCCATTGCGACAGCTCTTTACCAAGCGATACTCGTCGTACTTTTTGTCAGAGCCTTTGTTTGTTTTAGTTACTTTTCTAATATACATGCGTGCCATGATATTGAGTGCTGAAAATCTGTCAAGACAAATCTGAATGTTATGGGCACTACGTTTGCCAAATCGCAGTTTGGGCTAATTTGCAGAAATGCGTATGTCGTTGCTTGATAAGTATTTAACCAATTTGACGTTTCCCTAAGGGGCAAGGATTATGCCGAAAATTGACTATTTTGAGGGGGTAAGTGGTAAAGTTGAGCTTAGCGCTTACAGATTAAACAAACCCCCGTGGTTCTGCTGTCCGCGTGGCAGCAGAACCACGGATTTAAACTCTGAGATCAAGCAGCCCATATAAAGAAGATATGATGAAAACAATCGCCATTATGCGCAATCCTCTGCAGCGCAGCACTGTGCTGTGCTGCAGCCACCCTCAGCGTAGCATTGGACGGCTCGCAGCAATATACCTCGATCCAAACGGCAATCGACGCCTCCACGCACGGGGATATCGTGTTGGTTTATCCCGGCAGATACCATGAAAACCTGAACTTCAACGGCAAGAACATCACCTTGGCAAGCCTCGAACTCACCACCGGTAACGTCAACTATAAATATACGACCATTATTGACGGTAGCCGGAATGGAGCGGTGATAACGTCAATAAATTATGAATCAAACATCGTCATCAGGGGTTTTACGATAACCAATGGCACAGGTGAATACTCAGTCAA
>JAUYAR010000086.1 GCA_030693415.1 Candidatus Cloacimonadaceae bacterium
TATCCGTTATACAACGGACGGCAGCAATCCCAGCCCGACCTTTGGCACGATCTACACGGGAGCGATCAACGTTCCTGAGAACAGTTCGCTATTTATCAAAGCGATCGCTTACAAGGATGGTTGGACTCCGAGCCAGATCGTTTCCGCAAACTATGTGGTCACCGGTCAGGTGGCGGACGTGATCTTCACTCCCTCCGGCGGAACCTATACTACAGCGCAGCACGTGATCCTGAGCACCGCGACCGAAGGCGCTACTATCCGGTACACGCTGAACGGCAGCGATCCGACTGCTGCTTCTGCGCTCTATACGACGGCGATCAACGTACCGCTTTCCATCAGCGTGATGATCAAAGCCCGTGGATTCAAGAGCAATTGGCTTACGGGCAATATCGGCACTGAAGTCTATAATGTCACCGGCACCACCGCTTTCGATCAACCGGTTCTGACACCCGCTCCCGGCACCTATGCCAATGCGATCAGTATCGCGATCGGCAATCCGATCCCCCCCGACGCTGCGGTCTATTATACCTTGGACGGAAGTGTCCCCGCTGCCGACAATGGAACGCTTTACAGCGCTCCGATTCCGATTGACGCAGCCAGAACGATCCGAGCGGTCGCCATCAAAGCAGGCTGGCTGCCTTCCTACATCAGCGGTAGCTACAACTTTGCCGCTGCAGCACCAGTTTTCGCTCCTCCCGCCGGCTCCTATGCCAACGCCCAAAACGTGGTTCTGAGCAGTTCCACGACCGGAGCATCGATCCGCTACACCACCGACGGCACCGATCCCAGTCCCGTCAATGGTATGGTCTATACCACTCCGATCCTGGTGAATATCAACCAAACCATTAAAGCCTATGCTATCAAAGCCGGCTATCAGGATTCACCGATCGTGTCGGCTACCTACGCCATCGGCGTTTACGTCCCCGTGGTGGCGACTCCTGTGTTCAATCCTCTGGGAGGGACATATCCCACAGCACAGAATGTGACGATAACGACTTCCACACCCGGAGCAACGATCCGCTACACTATTGATGGATCCGAACCGGATATGACTTCGCCACTCTATGGCGCACCAGTCAACATCCCGCTCAATACCACACTGACGATCAAAGCCAGAGCCTACCGCACCGATTGGATCGAAAGCCAGATCGCAGTAGCAACCTATACCGTGACCGGAACGGTTTCCGGCGTGATCTTTACACCTCCGGGAGGATCATATCCCAGCGCGCAATCGGTGGTGCTAACTTCTGCCACCGAGGGTGCATATTTCCGCTATACCACGAACGGATCTGAACCCACTGATGCCTCAGCCCTTTACACGACTGCGATCAACATCCCACTCAATATCACGATGACGATCAAAGCCAAGGCATACAAGACCGGTTGGGACTCAAGCAGCACTGGAACCGAAGTCTATGACATCACCGGTCAGGT
>JAUYAR010000087.1 GCA_030693415.1 Candidatus Cloacimonadaceae bacterium
ATAGCAGAGACCCGCCTGCGGGTTCTTTTTCCGGTCGGTTCAAGCTCCGCTTTGAAAAATAGCGAATGAAACGAATGATGACCAACAGCAGGATCAGCCCGATCAGAATCAGCAGCAGCGGATCGCGATGCGTGAGCAAAAACGCGAGCAAAGGATTGGGCTTTGGGTATTTTTCAGCAACGGTTATGGGTTTTGTGATTAAAGAATCGCTTGCAGCGCTGTCGCTTGGGGCGGAGGGTTCGATTTCCGTTTCCGGGATGGGAAGAGGCGTTTGAATGCCGGCTCTGGCGCGATATCTTTTCACGCGGGAGGAACCAGGAATTGGGATATTTGCTCCGGTGCCGAGATTGATGAGAAGCTGCTTGTTTTGCATCGAGTATTCATATTGGATCGGCTTCATGGTCTTGATCTCGATCACGGCTGTGGTTCCTTCACGATAGACATCGACGCGGTCGATGATTTTGCTCAAGCGGGGAAATGATGGGCTTCCGCCAAGATCGTCCACGTTTTGCAAGCGTATGCGTAAGATATTGCCGGAGAAATCGGTTTGCAGGGTGTGCGGGGTTTCTTCCGATAGTTTTATCGCGATCCGGTTCAAGCCGGCGCCCGCATCTGTGGATGTGACCGACTGCAGATTTACTCCGGCATACGCGGAGATGCTCAGCACTGCCAAAACCAGCGTCAACAAGGCTCTTATCATCATTCCTCCTATATTTCGGCATTTCAGGACGCCGGAATCAGAGCTAAATCGTCTGATGGGCAGTATTGCAGTTGGTTGGGAAACAGTCAAGCATTTTCTTTTCTTTGAGGAAGTCTCTGCCGTAGCGCAGCATGCCGATACTGCGGAAGGGAATGGTTTTTAAACAGTTGTGGGGGGACAAGGAAAACTGGAAATGGGGTTTTTGGAATAGGTATTAGTTAAGGGGTTGCAATTAAAGGAGATGTGGGTTTGGGTTTCCAGTTTTCCTTGTCATAGAAAAAGTGGGTATTTGGGGTAGTTTTGGACAAGGAAAACTGGACAGTTTTGGACAAGGAAAACTGGAAACTTGTATATATTTGGTATGTAGGGTAGTTAGGGGTTTGGGTTTTGGACAAGGAAAACTGGACAGATTTGTAAAGTGTTTAATGTGCGGAAGTTACAGGTTTGGAAATTTGGGTACTTTCGTTTAGTATCCTTTGTAGAGTTTTCTGCCGGTTTCGGACATTTTGTGGATGTCGATGGGGTTTGGAGCGTTGTTGATGATGGTGGGCTGAGCTTTATAGACATCGGAGCGGAGGGCGCGGACTTCGGCGATAAGGTCAGAGGTGAGGTTAGATAAGGAAGTGGAATTTATTCTCTCTGAGACGTATCCTCCGGCGGCGTAATGACCTTGTGTGGCATAGGCGAGAGCTGGGGAGCGGAGTCGGTTGATATTTTCGAGTAGGGAGCGGATACCGGGTATTGCGACGGAGCGGGCATTGACGATGTATTCACCGTTTGATGCCATGATGGGGACGTTGTCTTGCGTGGGTCCGCCATGAGCGTTGATGTATCCACCAGAGGCAAAGCCGAGCGATTTTTTGATTCCTTTGAAAGCGGCGATCATTAAGCCACCGGTAGCGATAGCGGCGGGGACGGCAGCCCAAGGGGGCATGAGCGAAGTCCACCATTTCCAGACGTTTGCGATGGCGGTAAAGAGACCTGCGAAGGCGGATTTGATTCCACCGGCGACGGCGGCGATGAAGGCAGATTTTTGGATACCCATAGTTTGGAGGATAGCGGCTTGCTTGGACTTTTCGACGGTGAGCTCGATGGCGAGTTCCATGAATTTATTTTTGATGAAGTTTGAGGTCATATCACCGATGGAGCCGACGAAGCTATCCCGCATAGATTGCCAGATGAGGTTAGCGCGGGTAGAGCCTTTCATATTAGTATCGAGGATAGTGTCCCAGGCGGAGTCGAATCCTGCGGTGACCGAAGAGGTGACGGTATTCCATCCGTCGAGGAATGTTTTATTATCTTTTTTCCATTGATCTGTGAGGGTTTCGGAGATGCGCAGTTGAGCGGTTTGGAGAGTGTCGAGGGCGTTTTTGTATTCATCAGAGGAGGCGCCGAAGACGTCTTTGATTTCGAGGACATATTTCTGCATGGTAGCTTTAAGCTCGGAGTAGTTGAGAGCGCCGATGGTTTTGAGATTTGCGAGGCGTTCGATTTCGGTGTTGTAGCGGCTGAGGAGGTCAGCTTTGGCGGCTTTTTGGAGGTTGGCAAGCTCTTCTTGTTTTTTCCGTTCAATTTCCAGTTCTTTATCGGCAATCTCCTGTAGTTTTTGAGATCTCCAGTCCTGCAAAATATTGATATAATATTCCTGGGTTGCGGTATCATCTTTGAAGGCAGCGATGACGAGGCTGACACGTCTGCCATATTCTCTTTCAATCGCTTTGGTTTCTGATTGGAGGAGGGTCATAAGTTCATTTAATGCTTTTCGTCGGTCAGCGAGCGCTTTTTTTTCGAGGTCTTTGGCGGTTTTTGCAGCGGTGCCACCACCACCTCCACCACCACCTCCACCTCCACCGGTTTCGTCGATATCTTTGGGTGGCGTGACATTATAGAGGTCTTGGGTGGTTTTGAGGCGTTGTGTGAGCTGTTTATTAAGCTCTGTTTCCTGCACATTCAGCTTTGCGATCTGGTTTTTGAGGATGTCTATTTGTTGGGCATAGGTGATCTCTCCGGCGGAATGCTGCATATAAGTAGTCGAAAGTTTAACCTGCTTGGTCTTGATCATAGCTTGCAGTTTATTCAGTTCTTCCGTTAGCTTGATGATCTTAGTTCTTTTTTTGATGATATCTTCTTCGAAGTCTTTTGTGATGGACTGCTGAATTTGGAGGTTCATATATTCTTGTAGTTTAGAACGAGCGGAGTCAATTGCGGTTGAGATGTCGTTCCATTTACCTTTTTCGAGGTCGATATTTTGGAAGTAGTTTGGGTATAGTTTGAGGAGTTGGTCGATGGCGTTTTTATAGAGCTGGTTATCGGTCACAGAGCGGTTTTGTTTCTTGTGCAGGCTTTCGTAGGTGATGATGAGAGACTCGAAGGTGGTTTTTTGTTCGATTGCTTTTCGGGCAGTGATTTGTAGGTTTGATCCCGTTCCGGTCAGGTTTTTCATAATAGCAGAAAGCCCGTTGGCGTACTCAGCAAGGACAGGGGTGAGTTTATTGCCCATGCTTGCTTTGAGCGTAGTGAAAGAGTCGTCAAGGTTGGACATTGCGCCGGCATAAGATTGTGCGATACGGTCAGCGGAGCCTGCGATGCCTGCGGCGGGGTCGGAGAGAGATTCGAGGAGCGCATTGCGGAATTCGGGGAGGGTGAGTTTGGTGAGATCATCGATGCCTTTGAAGGATTTGATGAGCTGGAGGACACCTCTTTCGCGGAGGACATCGGCGGCGCCAACACCGCCGGCGAAGGCACGTCCGACGGCGGCGGCGGCTTCGACGACGTCCATACCCATATAAGCGGCGAGGTCGGAGACTGATTCGAGGGTATCTTCGGCATTGAGTCCGAAGGCTTTTAGGGATGCGCCGGCTTCGACGACTTGCTGTAGAGTAGCGGGCGTACGGGTGGCGATATCGCGGAATTTTTCGAAGGCTTCATTGGCGCGGTTAGTGTCCTGATAGAGTGAGACGAGCCTGATGCGAAGCTGCTCTATTTCGTTAGCGGGCTGGATGAAGAAGTTTCCGACGGATTTGAAGATTTGGAAGATGCGTGAGGCGCCGCCGAGTGCGAGATTGGCTTTCATGAGTCCTTCGGTAACGCCGGAGAAAGTGGATTTGATGTGTTCTCCGAGGGATGAGACGGCGCGATTTGCGGAGGCGGTGTTTAGGGTGACGTTGTGAGAGACGCCGAGCTGCTTGAGCAGGTTGTCAAGAATGGGATTTTTTTTGAGGTCGGTGTTAATGGAGAGTTTAATTATGTCCATGGTTTACCGCGGAGAGAAGGGGCTTTTTAACACAGAGAAAAGCAGAGATGATGGGAAAGCGGATTTGCCGACCGGGAGGTCGGCATTCCATGATGGAAGGGGCTTTTTTAACACAGAGAAAAGCAGAGATGATGGGAAAGCGGATTTGCCGACCGGGAGGTCGGCATTCCATAAGCTGGCATTCCGGGGGTTAATGTGAGGGGTGTTCGGTTTTGAAACGGGTGGCTTCTTCGGCGTCGTAGATGAGGAAAGCAAAGGCGTGGTCGAGGGGTAGGCGGGCATGGTCGGGATGGGATTTTGAGAGGATCCATAAGATTTTGAGAAATGGGTTATGGAGACATCCGGAGGAGACGATGAGCGGGGAATCCTCTTTGCCGAGCAGAATACGATTTTCATTTATAAAAACTTGAGCGCTTTGAAGACGGCGGTTGAATTGGTAAAAAAATCGGAGATGATGCCTCCTGCGATAGCCATATCGATTTTGCTCCAAGGGATTTGTTTGTTGTCGTTGTCGATATAGACAGGCGAGCCGGTGATGGTGGCAAGAAACTCGATTAGGACACCGTGTGTGAGGAGGTCTGAGATGATGTCTGAGATGTTGATGGAGACATCGGCGAGCTTTTGGACGGCATAGAGCAGCCCTCCATCTATGAAGTGATGTAGGTTGGCTTTCTGGAGGACGTCCCATGCGAGAGAGACGGATTCGATGGTGGTGATGGGTTTCATTTATGCTCCTTTATTGAGTTCTATTATTGAGAATTGAGAATTGAGAATTACTGCTAATTGAGAATTGAGAATTGAGAATTGAGAATTGAGAATTACTGCTAATTGAGAATTGGGAATTGAGAATTGAGAATTACTGCTAATTGAGAATTGAGAATTGAGAATTGAGAATTGAGAATTGAGAAGCGTCATCATGGTGATTCTAGGGGGGGAGTAGGCATAATAATTATCTTTCCGACAACGACAGTGAACAGCTGGTCACTTTTTTCGATTGTAATGTAATAAGGAAACACCCCCGCGGTATTGAAAAAATCGCGGGGGATATCGATCAGAATAGTGTTGTTCGTCGATATTTGAACGTCCCACTCATGCCCGGCGCTCACGAATTTAATCCGGTATTGAGTTAGATCAAATGGGATTCCATCATCAAAAATAGGTATAATAAGTCTAATGGAATTTGTCACGAAAGTCGAGATGTCTTTGATGATGGTTTTCATTTTAATCCAGCGTTACATTCTATGTGCAAGGAGTTCATTTATTGGCGAAGTGGGATTTTTCGAAAGCTGCTTGGATGGCGGTGTCGAGCGAGCCGAAGGTTCGGGTCAGGATATTAATTTCATGTTTAGAGAGCACACTTCTGGCGCTGATCAAGGCTAAGCGTTTTTTTTGAGAGCCGGGTTTTTCGGCGTGTTTTTCTTCTACGTTACTGATGATTTCAATGATTTTGAGTAGAATAGGCTCAAGAACTGAGGCGGAGATATCAATGCCGATTTTTTTGAAGAGCCGGATAAGGATCGGCGAGACAATGAGAATAATCAGAGGTGAAAGGTAGTTCCAGATATTTGGTTTGGCATCTGGCAAGGTCACATTTGCGATAAGTGTGGTGACGCTCAAGAGGAAGAGTAGGGTGAGGAATAGATAAATGGGTTTCATGTTTAGACTCCTTTTTTTTGAGAATTACTGCTAATTGAGAATTGAGAATTGAGAATTGAGAATTGAGAATTGAGAATTGAGAATGAGGTCGGCACGCCTTGCCTGCGGGGACGCAGGCATTCCATGGGCAGGCATTCCGGGGTGTTAGGTGAGGGCGGAGAAGTTTCTTTTGACTTCATTTTGTTTAACCAGTTGGACGGTTTGCCCGGTAGGGAAGGTTTTCCCAGTTTTTGTGAGGAGCAAGGTGTAGGTGATGGGGCTGGGGAGAGTTCCGCCGTCGAGGGCGAGGTTGTATCGCCCGAAGCTATCGGTGATATCATTGTGTGTGCCGAAATTGGTGGAGACGGTAACGCCTGGAAGCGGGGTTGTGCCATTGACATCATAGACGGTCCCGCTGATAATGCCGATGCCCATATCGCTGCCCATACAAATGACATAATCCAAGGGTTGTTCGGGGGAGAAGAAGCGCGTAGCAGTGATTTTGATGATGGCGGTTTCCTTATTTTCGGCGATAACAAGAACGGAGATGCGAATATTGCTGATGAGGATGGTGTTAGGCGGACTTGCCGGATCCATTAGTATGACATCGGTATTGGCATTGTGAAACAGCCTCAAAGCAGCGAGGTATGCCGGATCGCAGCGGAAAGATGCCAGCTCGAGGTTGAGTTTTTCACTGGCGACGCCGGAGGTGCCATCACAATAGTCATCCTTTTTGTCCTGATCGATAATGATACTTGGGGATAGTTTTGGTATATCGAGCAAAAAGCAATTCGCCAGAATATTCTCGGTAAACCAATTTGGGAAGCTGATGTAATCACCGTTGAACAAATGGAGATAGACATTGGGGAAACTAAGCACGTCAAGCTCTTATGTAACGGGGATGATGGTGACAGCGGCGGAGGTGGCGCCTGCGGAGCGTTTTTTATCGGCTGAGAGGGTGATTTTAGGTTCGCCATCGCCGGCGGAGAATTTGGGATATAGGCGAGACGCCCAGAGGCAATAAGCTGGAGATTTGTTGTCGGAATCGATCAGGATGAGATCGACGAGGTTGTTGATCAATGCGGAGCGGATGGTGCCATAATCAGTGGCGGCGAAATTGATCAAGCTCACTTCGGCGGTGCCTTTTTCGCTTCCGATGAAGGAAGAGCCGTCATTCAGCTCGGTGACGACATCCTTGTCGAGGTCGATTTTGGCAGTATCGATGAGTGCGGCGGCGGGCAGAGCGGTCCAGCCGGAAGGCGTGGCGCCTGAGAAAGCGATGGTGGTGATGGGCGTGGCGGCGGTGCGGTAATAGACTTTGTCGAAGTTTTTGATGGGCATGATAGCTCCTTATTTTTTATTGGTGGATACGCATGATTGGAATCATGCGCTACACGGGGTATGTGATGGACACACGGGCAAAGCAGACGCGGGCAGAGCCGACGACGTCTTCGCCGTAGTGGACGTTATTTTTGGCATAAAAGCGGGGTATCCCGAGGATGGCAGAAATTATTTTAGCGACACGGATACGGGTATCCCGGATAGAATTACGATGATTTGCGATGGACTCGACCAGATAGATATCAAAGACATGCCTTTCGGGCGGCATAGAGCCACCGGCATAGACGGCAGTAACGGACTCAACGGGATCGATAGCGCAGAAGGGGAAAGCTGCCGGCAGGATGACGATATTATCGAGGAAGAGTAATCTGTAACTATTCAAGGCTATCTGGAGTTTATTTGTAACGAGGTCTTGAGCTTCGATGATGGTCATGGTGGTTACCGGAGAAGGTCAAAGGGGACGCCGGCGTTATGGAGGATTTGCTGATCAGGAGATCGGCGAGCCTTGCCGACGGGGACGTCGGCATTCCATGGGCAGGCGTTCCATTTAGACATCGTACCAGCCGATGGGATCGGTGTCGGGCACGTCAGAGGCGTATTCTTTGAGGATGAATTTGGCGGTTTCCATCGCGAGTGCGCGCCAATGAGAGCTGATTGTGATAAGTGCGTCGCCGGTGGCGGGGCGTATCGTTCCATCACCCCACTGGATACCGGAACCGCCGGTGTCGGGGATGGACAGTTTGGGGCTGAGTTCGCGGAGGGCAAGGATGAGGCGGCTGACGAGGAATTGCGAAACGGCAAGGATATAGTGGCTGTTTTCATCATGGTGCAAGGTATTAGCCAGCGTAGCGCCGATCATGGCGGTGAGGTCGGCGGTGCCGATGGGGACGAGCGCGGTTAAGCGCTCGTCCGGTACATCATCAGCGAGCGAGATGAGAGATTTGACCGAGGAAAGCCAATCAATCATGGTAGCTCTTTAGGAGGTGTAAATGTGATTGCCGGGCGGGGAGGGGGTGCGGGACTTGCCGACCGGGAGGTCGGCATTCCATGGGCGGGGAGGGGGTGCGGGACTTGCCGACCGGGAGGTCGGCATTCCATGGGCGTCGTCCCAGGGCTTTTGCATTATGTGGCGGTGGCTGCGAGGATACGCAGATTGGCGTTGGGGTATTGGTTGACATCGATGCGGGAAGAGAGGACGCATTTGAAGCCGCGCGCTTCGGGGTAGCGCTGAGCTTCGATCATGATTTCACGCCCCATGGGGACGAGGAAATTGGTCATATCGCCGACGATTGGTCTGTTTGCCGGTAACAGCGGTTGATCGATGATTTCCAGCCCACGGAACCAGACGCGTCCATCGCGGATTGCGACGGTCTTGTTGTTCGTCATGACATCATCCCAGAGCAAAGTATAGTCTGTGGGAGCGAGGAAGATTTTGGTATTTGGATTGGCAATGACGTCATCCGGGGCGCCGGCGACGAGCTTGCCGAGTTTTTTGATGATGGTGGTGTCACCTGCTGCCCATGGGCAGGTAAGCGAGTTGTCGGTGAGTTGCTTGACAATGCCGTTGAGTATTTTGCGCACGGTCAGCTGATCGGTGGTTCCGGTTTCGGTGACATCGCCGTTGATGATGAGATACTGGAGGTCTTTGGCATAGACCTTGGCGATGAGTTCGGCGATCTTTTCGGGGTCGGTATCCATATCTTCGACATAGGAGTCTTGGATCACGAGGGCGAGGACGAGTTCCTTGAGAGAATAAGAGACGTCCGTGCCGGTCAAATTTGTGAGAGTAGCGACTCCCTGTCTTCCGGCGCCGGAGTGTGCTGTGGTGAAGCCGCGTGTTTTGTATAGAGCGGCGGCGACGGTGGGATAGGTGGCGACGGCTTCGGAGACCTTTGCGGGGGTCACGGCTTGGAGGATGGGCGTATTTAGGATGACGAGGTCGAGAAACTTATCGGTAGATTTTGGGCTGAGTAGCCCGGTGGGTTTGAGACCTTCTTTCATTGGCATTGTGAAACTCCTTTATTTGAGATTGGCAAAATCGAACTCGGCGAAGGGAATATCGTCGGTGAGTTCATTTTTGTTGATGGTGACTTTACCGTCGTTGTCGATGACGAGCTGACGGGATTTGGGTATAGCTTTCATAACGAGCAGCATGTCGTTGATGGTTTTAGCCTGTTTTTCGATTTTTGAGGCAAGCTCTTCGATTTTGGCATCAAGGGCTGGATTCTCGCCTTCGCTGGAATCCTTCGCTACGGGAGGTTCGGCCTCTTCTTTTTGGACGAGCGCCATCATGGAGAGTCCTTTGTATTCGCCTTTTTTGACCTTTTGGAAGGTCTCAGATTCGGGGTCCATTTGGATAGCGACGCGCCATGCGCCGGCTGTGTCGAGGTGCGATTCCACGACGGCGGCGCCGATGGGCTTTTTGGAGTGATCGGCGTCCACATTGAAGTTTTTGCCTGAACGCATGAAGTCGTGCGCTGCTTTTTTGATGGTTTCGGGGTCAGCCCAGTCGCCATCGGTATCTTTCACGTTCGGTTCGTAAACGGTTCCCATGACCAAGCCTTCATCATTGATTTTTTCGATTTTAATGATGCGCTCCTTGTTGAAGCGGTCGCGGCACTTATAGACGATGTCTTTTTTGTTTGCCGGTTTATCCACGAGGCTGATGAAGCTGACTTCGAGTTTTGTAAGTTTAGCCATTGTTAAAATCTCCTTATTTAGTTTATGTTGTTTCGAGAGTTATTGAGACAAGCAGAAAGCAGACGGAAGGCGTGTCAAATGTATTTGTGCAGATCTGCACAAAAGTAGATGACGGGAAACAATGGCAAAGAAAAAAGGTGGAAAGGTGGAAAGCCCTTCCAGCGAGGACGCAGGCATTCCACTGCTATTGACAGAGAAAAGGAAAAAGGAGAAGACAATGTTTGAACTTAGTTTAGCACAGATGGAAAAGGTGGTGCGGTATTTCAGCATCGGTATTTGGGGTAAAAAGGCGATCATCCCGGGAACAGATTGGTGCGTGGAGTGCATCGCTTGCTGGATTCGCCGGTATTGCCTGAAATACAAGGTAGATATGATTTTGGCGTTGGCGCAAGGCGTGGTGGAATGCCACTTTGGTGTGAATCCTGCGGCGGTGCGTAGTCGTAAGACGAAGAATATCTATAACGTGGGGAATGTGGATAGTGGCGCCAATGAAACGCAAATTAGCTGGGAAGCAGGGATCGAACGCTATTGCAAACTGATGTCGCGGGAATATAACCGGCAGGAAGAAGCAGGCGGTTATGTGAGCCTGGCAAGCATGGTGAAGCATGATTTTACGCGTCCGCGAGGAGGTAGATTTGCGAGTGCGCCCGGCTATACGAAGTTAGTGGAGCAGCTTGGTTGGCGGATACGGAAGTTAGTGGAGAGTGATTAGTATGGAAAATATATTGAGTAGTGTGCTTTTATTGGTATTGGGGACGCTGATCGGGGTGATCAGCTGGATGTTGAAAAAGGCTTATGTCAAGCTGGAAGAGCATGACAAGGAATTGGAAGAGATCAAGATCAACTGCTCTGTCTGCAACACAAAGCTATTGGATCAACTGATGGATCGCTTGAGCAAGATGATTGACGAGAAGTCGGATAGCTGGTGGTTGAAATCGAAAACAACCTGATGAACGATGGCAGGCTGCCGCCCAAGCGGCGTCCTAAGCGGGAAGAGAATTGAGAATTGAGAATTGAGAATTGAGAATTGAGAATTGAGAATTGAGAATTGAGCTATGTTAGATCGGGATAAATATGTGGATAGCTTAGCAAGCTATATCAAAAGGACGCTGTATTCATATCAGAAGAAATGGTTGGGGGACAAGAGCCGTTTTCGGATCGTGAATAAGAGCCGTCAGATCGGCTTTAGCTTTGTGCTGGGGATAGATATCATAATCGGGGCGCTGCTGCGTGAGCGGAATCAATTGGTGATCTCGAGCAGCTTGGATAATGCGACGATCATCGGCGATTATGTGCGTGAACATCTTGAAGCAATGGGGATTCCGGTCGAGACCGACACGGCGGATAAGATCAAGTTTTTCAATGGTAAGAAGATCAGGTTTCTTGCGACCAACTGGCGCACAGCACGCGGGTTCAACGGCGATATCTGGTTTGATGAATTTGCATTTACGCTTCAAGACAGCAAGATGTGGACGGCGCTGGTGCCGAGTGTGACGGCAGTCGGAGGTCGGATCAGCGTTGTGAGCACGCCTAAGAGCCGGATTGACAAGTTTTGGCAATTATGGGAAAAGAGCAACAGCTTCAGCAAACACAACGTAACGATTCACGATGCGGTGTCCGCGGGTTTCCCGGTGAAGATCGAGGAGCTGCGGGAGCTGTTTTCTCCGGAGGAATTTGCCCAGGCTTATGAGTGCATCCCATTAGACACGAGCGACAGCTATATTGCTTACGATCTGATCGAGCCTTGCATCGATCTGAGCTTGCGAGAAGTAAAATGGAGCGCTGGAGAATATCAACGGGAGACCGACCTGGGTAACGGGCTGGATTCAGAAGGCTGCCTGATCGATCGTTATTGGGGGGTGGATATAGGGCGTACCAAGGACGAGACGGCAATCGTGGGAGTTTCGCGGCGCGGCGACAGCCCGGTCGAAGTGCGCAATATCCGCGAGCTTAAGCGTCAGAGCTTTGGGAATCAGAAAGAGCATTTATCGATAGTCTGCGGACTTCCACATAGTGCGGCGATGGGCATCGATCGGGGTGGGATCGGGATGAATCTGCATGAGGATATCCAGTCCATGTATCCGAGCCTGGTGCGCGGCTATAACTTTGCGCCGGCGGTGAAAGAGCGTTTGGCAAAGCTGCTGAAGCGTCTGTTTGAAGAGCGGCGGATCCGGATTCCGAATCATTCGGGATTGATCCAGCAGATATTGAGCGTGAAGCGCAGTGCGAACAAGACGAATATATTCAGCTACGACACGGAAGATAAGACACATCATGCGGATAAGTTTTGGGCGCTGGCAATAGCATGTGATCTGAGCAGCAATAGCCGAGTGATCGATTATGTGGGGATGTTTTAGTGAGAGAATTGAGAATTGAGAATTGAGAATTGAGAATTGAGAATTGAGAATTGAGAATTGAGAATTGAGAATTGAGAATTGAGAATTGAGAATTGAGAATTGAGAATTGAGAATTGAGAA
>JAUYAR010000088.1 GCA_030693415.1 Candidatus Cloacimonadaceae bacterium
TGAAAAGAATCTACGAATACTGCCTCAAAACGGTCAAAAAACAGGGTAAATCTGCTTTTATATCTTTGTCTCATATTTTCGCGTTGCTTATTGCCACTTTGGTTGCGATTATTGTAGTTATTCAGGCTCATTTTGAAATGCTGTTGCCCAAACGGGCAACTACTAACCCAAACTCGCAGGCAGAGCAAATTCATAAAAATTGAGTTTTTTCCAGGGAGTCCTATTACTAATAATCGTCGATTTTTCTTGACACCCACGAAAACAAATCAGAAAAGGGAATAAATTGGATTCTGGTGGTAACCGGTAGCATGGTATCGATATTTATAGACTATAAATTGCAGCGCTTTCAGCGCGAGATCAAGTATGCCTTCAGCTTTATTTTACAAAGCCTTGGCTATGGTTTTAGCTTCATCACGGACACGGGACAGCTCAAGCCGAACGACATTTTAGTGGTGTATGGCTACACAGATCCCACTGTCGAAGAGCTGAAATGTCTCGCTCGCAAATACATCACCATTTTCATCCAAAGCGATCCCGATCTCTTCGATCCCAAAGCATACAATCCGGAAAAACTGCGTAGGTGCATCCGCGAGATCAAGCTGCTGTCCACAACTCCGGTGATCTCCGTGCGTAAATTTGACTACCCCGCGGAAAACTATTCCGAAAGCGAGCTCCATGCCGGCAAGATCAATTTTGACCTCGTGGGAAACGTCTTTTTCCACTTGGCGGCGATGGAAGAACAGATCGACCGGCACAATCTTGACAACGGCTATTACAAAGAAAGCGCCAGCGCCTTTTACAACTATCGGGAAACCGCTTATGTGGACAACATGCTCTGGCTTCTGGACAGTATGATCAAGGAACACACCCGCGCCAAGGGACTCTACATCGTGCAAAAGCACTTCTGGCCAGAGGGACAGCAGGCGGCGGTGACCCTTTCCCACAGCGTGGATGATTTGCGAAAATGGGATTTATCCTCGATGATTCTTTCCGTGGCGGATGATTTTATCATGCTCATCACCTTCAAATGGCGTCAGTTGATACACGCAGTCACCGGCAAGTTCCGCTATCTTTTCACAAATTATGAGCTCTATTGGAACTTTGAGGAATTCCGCTTTCTGGAACGGGATTCAAACTGCCGCAGTACTTTCTTCATCGCTGCTGAATCCTGCGAGGATATCGATTATGCTTTGGACGACACCGATCTGCAGGAAGAGATCCAACACATCCTGCGTAGCGGTAATGACATCGGACTGCTTGCCACCGCGGACAAGCTCAACCGGGACGACTTTGTCACCCGCAAGCAGATCATGCTTCACCAGCTTCACAAAGAGCAAATCGGCATCCGACAATACGGATATAAGGTGAATGATACGATCCGCGACCTGCTCAATAAAACTGCTCCTTCCTACAACCAAAGCACTTCATATCAGGAAGTTCCAGGTTTCAAACACGGGTTTTCCATTCCCTGGCATCCTTGGATCGCTTCCATGAAGGCATCCTATATGGATCTGCCGACAGTCTATCGCGATCGCTATCTTTATGTGAACAAACACAAGATTTTGCAGCTCGATGATGCCAAACACCAGATCAAGAAGTTCTTTCAAAACAGCCTCCGCACCCGAGGCATCTTCGGCATCGATTTCAGTATCGCCAGCTATGCCGACATCCATTATTGCAACAAGCTTTATGCCTATATTCTGGCGCTGGTCAAATCCAGCTCCACTTGGGTTGCCACAGCTCAGGAGGTCGCTTCCTGGTGGGAAAAACGAGCCCGTGTAACCATCGACGAAGGGGATTATGAAATCAGCGTCTATTTCCCGGACGATCTGGAACACATGGTGCTGCAGGTCTTTAACGATGCCAAACTTGTGGATATCGACGGCGTACCCGCTAAGATCGATGGGAACTTGATTAAATTTGCCAATGTCAAAGCCGGTTCGATCGCAGTGATCCGCCTCAACCCCAATTCGTGAAAAAGCTTCTTCATATTCAATTGCTACCGCTGTTATCGGGAGTGCAAAACTTCAGCCTGCACCTGCTGGACGGGCTGCCTGCCGATATGTATGATATCCATGTAGCTTGCAAACCCGGCGGGAACTTTGTAGATGCCACTCGGAAGCGCGGCTGGCGCTTCATCCCTTTGCCAAGCTTGGTGCACCCCATCTCCCCGCTTGATCTGATCAGTTTTTTTCATCTTTTGTGGATATTGAAGCGCGAAAGATTTGACATCGTGCACACCAATTCCTCCAAGACAGGGTTGTTAGGACGCCTTGCCGCTTGGCTGATTCGCGTTCCAATGATCGTTCACACATCCCACGGGCTGCCTTTTCAGAAGGGACAAAGTCCACTCAAATACGGCTTTTTCATATTCCTGGAAGGCTTGGCTAACCATTTGTGCCACAAGGTGATCTTTGTCAATAACTCCGATCGGCTACGCTGCATCGAGATGAAACTGATCACGAAAAGCAAGGCAACAACGATCAACAACGCCCTTCCAATCTCCTTGGTCGAAAAGCTCTCCGCCATTGCTAAAGCGCGTTCCAATCGGGATGAAGATACTTTCACGCTCGGCTCCACCATGCGCTTTTCCACTCAAAAGAACGCTGTCAACCTGATAGCCTGCGCGTGTCGGGCTTGCGAATCGAACCCCAAGCTACGCTTTGTAATTATCGGAGATGGCGAACACCTTGAGCTTTGCCGTCAGATCGTTCGCAGTCACAATCTGAACGCACGCATTCTGCTACCGGGTTGGGATTCGCGGATTCTCGACTGGCTGCCCCTGTTCGACGCTTTCATCCTGTACTCGCGCTGGGAAGCCCAACCTTTCAGCCTCATCGAAGCAATGCATTCCGGCTTGCCGTTGATCGGCTCCAAGATCCCTTCCATTGCCGAACTTGTTGAGGAGGACTGCGGTTTCCTGATCGATCTTGATGCTCACAAGGAACTGATCAAACTGCTGATCTCACTTCCGGAAAAACGAATTTTACTCCAAAAAATGGGCGAAGCTGCAAGCAAACGTATCAGCGGAATCTGTGACTATCAAACGATGGTCGGCTCCTACCGCAATATCTATGAAATGGATGGCGTTGAATGACACCTGAAACTCTTTGGAAAATCCTCCCCCTCGCAATTATCGTGTTTGGGCTCACTCATTTGTTAGTGCCGATCAATATCCGTTTCTCCAATCGTTTCGGCATCGTTGCCCGTCCGGCGGAACGACGTGTGCACAAATACAGCA
This sequence comes from Candidatus Cloacimonadaceae bacterium, assembly GCA_030693415.1. Lineage (NCBI taxonomy): Bacteria > Pseudomonadati > Candidatus Cloacimonadota > Cloacimonadia (SeqCode) > Cloacimonadales (SeqCode) > Cloacimonadaceae (SeqCode) > Cloacimonadaceae bacterium (SeqCode). The sequence continues at coordinate 3,242 of JAUYAR010000088.1, forward strand.
TCCCGGAAGCGGGAGGTCTGTCCTTTGCGCTGCCGATCATCGCGATGCAGATCGTTTTTGCTTTGATCAGTAATGATCCCAATATGCGGCGTATGCTGATCCAATTCAGCGGAGTGGAATTACTCACCCTGACGACCGGCATTTTTGACGACCGCTTTGAAAGCAGCGCCAGATTCAAACTCCTCTGGCAATTCATCATCGGCTTGTTGATGTATCTCATCGGTTTCAAGGTTGAATTTCTCACAAACCCGCTGGGCAGCCATTTCACGCTGGGCTGGATGTCTTTACCCATCACGATTCTTTGGTATATGGTGGTGCTCAACGCCATCAATCTGATCGATGGGCTGGATGGGCTTGCCACGGGGATTTGCGTGATTGTCAGCGCTGTGCTTTGCATCGTTGGTTTCAGAGAACACAACATACAGGTGATCGCCCTTTCCGCACTGCTTTTTGCCGGATCGCTGGCATTTTTGCGCTACAATTTCCATCCCGCCAAGATCTTTTTGGGGGATACCGGAGCGCTGTTTATCGGTTTGAACATTGCTGCGATCTCAAACGCCGGGACGGAACAATACAAAGGGATCGCGTCCATGACCTTGATCATCCCACTCGCCGTTTTGGCAGTTCCGCTGTTAGATGTCTTTCTGGCGATCTTTCGCCGCATCCGCGTCGGCAATATCTTTGCCGCAGACAAAGCTCACATCCATCATGCCATGCTTGCATCAGGACTTTCCCAGAAGCAGATCTCGATTATCGTATATATCGTGACGCTACTGTTTGGATTGATCGCCATCGGATTTTCCTTTTCGTCCAAGAAGGTCCTCTTTTCCCTGCTGATGGCAGTACTGATGCTGATGGTAATCGCCGCCTACATTTTAATGCGTTGGGAGAAAAAAAAATGAAACAGATATTGACATTCGTCATCATCAGCTTGTTGATCACGGTCGGGTATGCCGCCAATTGGCAGACGCACACCAATACCAGCCACGTCTATGACCTGATGACTCAGGGGGGAAACGTTTATTTTTCCACTTGGGGCGGCTTGGTGAAACTGACTCCCACTGCGGGAAACAGCAGCATCTCAAACATGAACCAAGAAAGGATCTGGACAACTGCTGACGGCATCGGTTCAAACGACATCCGAAACATCGACTATATCAACTTTTCCAATAGTCTCTGGTTAGGCAGCGAATTCAACGGACTCAGCATCATCAGCCCACGGGGAGTCCAGACGATCAAGTCCAGCACGGATTTGCCTTCAAACCGCGTGACCAAGATCGTCGAATACGAATCCAGGATACTGGTTTCCTCAAATAGCGGCATTGCGCTCTACTACTATCTGGAAGGCGTTTCATTTCCTTTGCAGTTGCATCAATACACCACGCAAAATACAGGCGGCGCTTTGCTATCAAACGAAATCGACGCCATGGTGCTGGCGCCGAACAAATATCTCTATGTCAGCAGCGCTGCGGGAATAAACTTCGTGCATCTTGATTCGCTGGACATAGACCAAGCTTGGAGACATTTCAGCGGTGCAGGCACACCTGCCTTGGTCGGTTCCGAAAAGAAGCTCGCACTCAATGGTAGCCGGCTCGTCATAGCATCTCAAACCCAGGTTTTCACTCATTCTGTTGATCCTTACTCGTCCGGCTGGCAGAGCTATGGCTCTGCGCATGGCATTCCTGCCATGAACATCGCCTCCGTAAATATCGACAACGAGGACAGATTGTGGATTGCATACGGAACCTGGAACGAGGATTTTCTTACTCTCAACCGCGATCAGGATACTTTGATGACTTCCATCGATTTGAGCGGCACGGTCAAACACTGGCTGGAATTCGAAGCCGGGCTGAAAAGCAAAAGCATCCGCCGCATTGTCTTCGAAGCAGGAAACCTTTATCTATGTTCCTGGGGCGATGGCATTTTCAGATTAAACGGCAGCCACTGGGATCAATTTGACCCAAACAGCATCGGCTTTCCCAAGATCCGCAACATCGTTACCGATCAAAACCACGCTGCATGGTTTTCCAGTGGAAACCTCCACGTCATCCCCTTACGAAAGAGCGCCCTCGGAGCCAGTAAGTTTCAAAATGGAATCTGGTCAAACTACACCATCGCCAACAGCCCCATCCACACGGACAATGTCTTGTGCGTGGAAGTAGATAGCCAGAACCGTAAATGGTTTGGCACCTACGATGTAAATACCCAAAGCCCCACCGGATGGAAGCATGGCATCGCAGTATGGGATGAAGATACGGATATCTGGAAACATCTCACCCGCATCGGAGTGAGCACCTGGAATCCTGTTTCCAGCACCTGGGGAGCCTATAATCCCAATAATATCACACTCTTGGGAAACACCATCGGAGGCATCCACCGTGATCTTTATGGAAACATGTTCATTGCCTGCTATGACCGCGGCTTTTCCGTGATCAGTCCAGATGACCAATTGATCCGGGAATTCCTGATCCCAAACAGCGTCTATCAACGCGTGCTCTATAGCTATCACAACGGCAGCCAATACTTCTTCGGCACCAACAACGATCGCGGTCTCGTGATATGGAACCACGCTTCCATCCCCGAAAACGGCGGAGCCCATTGGTTGATCCCTCCTCCCGCGGAGCTTAGCAACTGCATTGTCTATGGCGTTGTCACGATTCAGAGCCCCTTTGAAGGCACTCAACACTGGATCGCCGCCAGCAACGGACTTTTCATGTGGAACGAGCAAAACTGGTATCGCTACGACACTTCGATCAAACGCTTTATCTACAACACCAGCAACGGCTTATGGAACAATGATCTGCTTTATTACGTGGACGAGGAAAGACTATATGGATCGGTGCGCACCACCCCCACCAGCATCTATCTCGATCCCTTCGGACGCATCTGGATCGGCAGCCTCGATCACGGCATCAGTATGTATAACCCCAAAACTGAACGCTTTACAAACTATTATGCGGCAAATTCTCCCCTGCTCTCAAATTATATCATCGCGCTTGGCTACCAACCCGTGGAAGGAAACCTCCTGATCGGCACTCCGGATGGTTTGAACACCTTCAGAATAGGGAGAACGATCAAACCCGAAACCACGCTGAAAAACCTGAAAGCCTATCCCAATCCCTTCCTGCCAAATGGGACAAACACCGTCCAGATCGTCAACCAACCCCTGGACGTAATGCCTGCCGGCACAAACAATTGCAAAATCTACGACAGCTCCGGTGCGCTCATTATCACTTTATATGAAAACGAGTTTTCACGTTTCGAGTGGAATGGAAAAAATGCAGAAGGCAAGAACAGCGCCAGCGGTGTCTATTTCTTTGTGGTCACCGATGCCGATGGCAACAGCAAACGCGGTAAGATCGCGCTTTTGAGATAGTTTAACGGGTCGCCAAAGCGGCGAAGATCAAAACCCCGATATCGACACAGGCATCAAGGGGCAAAAACTTGTCCGAATGCAAGGCATCGTCGCATCCGCCACCCAACCAGAACAGCAAGCCAGGGTAGCGCGAGGTGAAAAAGCCAAAGTCTTCCCCCGTCATGGCTGTTTCGGCTTCGATGTATTCAATACCGTTTTCCGCACACAGCCTGCCAAGCTCCTGTGTCAGTTTCCGGTCGTTGATCACGGGGTCGTAGGAGCACAGAAAATCCACCTCATATTCAGCCTTGTTAGCCTCCGCGACTGCATCGCAATTTTTCAGAATCAGATCGTTTATATGGTGGCAAACGCTGTTCCTCAAAGAGCGGTGCGTCCCTTCCAGTATGCATTTATCGGCAATGACGTTGCGGATGTTTCCGGCTGCCATCTTTCCAATGTGAAAGATAACGCGCTCAGTTTGAGACAGTTGCTCGATATCATGTTTCATGGCGTTTATCAAATCAACCCCCGCCTGAAGGGCGTTTACACCCATTTCCGGATAGGCGACATGTGCTGATTTGCCCAAAAATCTCACGTCAAATTCCTGCGGAATGCCAAAAAATATCCCCTCACGGCTGGAAACCGAGCCCACCGGCAGACCGCTACCCACGTGTAGGGCAAAGACTTCGGACACGGGAAATTGTTGGATCAATCCCTCTGCCAGCACGGATTCTGCGCCGCCCTTTCCTTCTTCGGCGGGTTGGAAAAGAAAAAGTAGGTTGCGTTTGGGCTTGGTCTTTGCGATGTGATCTATCAATCCCAAAAGCACAGTCATGTGCACATCGTGTCCGCAGGCGTGCATCATTCCCTGATGGACGGATTGGTATTCGCAAGCCGTGTTTTCAGTGATCGGAAGAGCATCCATGTCCGCGCGAAACAGTCTGTAATCCCCTTCGCAGACTGTGTATTCCACCAAAATGCCGGGGCTGCTTAAAAACTCGTGGACTACGACATCATCAACATCTTTTAATTGCGCAAGGATTGCAGCCTTGGTCTGATGTTCCTCAAAAGCGATCTCCGGTAATTGATGCAGGGCATGGCGTATGGCGATCAGATCCATATCACATCTTCCGTGAGTATTTTGCGTGGCGAATGAGGATTCTCACAGCGTTGGTGGCTGCTCCCAATCTCACGTTGTGCCCCACGTTCCAAAACACCAGCGAATGATCATCCGCTCCAGATCGTAAACGGCTCACATGGCTGAAATCGCTATTTCCGATGCTCAGCGGAGTGTCATAAGTATTCTGGGCATAAACGATCGATTCGGAATTTCTCAAAGCTTGTTCCGCTTTTTTAAGCTCTATCTTTTGCTCAAATTCGGCATAGACGCTATCGCAATGACCATAATACACGGGGACTCTCACTGTTGTCGCCACTACTTTCAAGTCCTCATTGCGCAGTATCTTGCGCGTCTCGTGATGCATTTTATCCTCTTCCTGACAATAGCCGCTATCCAATAGTCCACCGATTTGCGGAATCACGTTCAGATCGATCAATTCGGAATATATGCCGATATCAGAGCCGCCTTTTCTTTGATTGAGCAGCGTTTGCACTCCCTTGTTGCCGGAACCGGAAACACTTTGATAGGTGGAAACCACTACCTTCGTCAATCCAAAAAGATCATCCAACACCGCCAGCGGCAGGATCATCTGAATAGTGGAACAATTGGGATTGGCAATGATGCCTGTATAGCCTTCCAACTGGTCTCCATTGACTTCCGGAACGACGAGCGGGATATGGGGTTCGCGACGGAAGGCGGAGGAATTGTCGATAATCACACTACAGGCGGCAAGCGCGATGGGAGCATAGGTGAGCGCGATTCCAGCTCCTGCGGAAAACAGCACATAATCATAGTGTTTGAGCAGCGATTTCTCATTCAAAACCTGCACCTCAATCGCCTTGTCTTCAAGGTAGAGCAGGCTACCCGCGGATTTCGCGGAGGCAAATAGATCCAGCTCATCAAAGACAATATTTTGCTCTCCCAAACAGGTGAGCATCATTCTGCCAACTTCGCCGGTGGCGCCGACAATCGCTATTTTCATTCAAATACCTCATACATCAAATCAATAGATAAAACATTCTCGTGAAAGCTCTGCTTTTGTCAATGCAAAACTTGACAAAAAACCCGTCCCCCGATCTTTAGCCCAAGATAGCGCGCCCCAGTAGCTCAGGGGACAGAGCAGCGGTTTCCTAAACCGTTGGTCGGATGTTCGAATCATCCTTGGGGCGCCACCAAAATATAAGGAATATATGGAATCTATCTTCCCCGGCAGCTTGGTACTGTTCTATAATCTCGGCGAACTTCATCTCGGAGCGGTCATTTCCGCAGACCAGACCTCCTTCTATGTCCAAATCTCCGACGGAACCATCTTGCAGCTTCCCTTATCGCGCTTTTGCCTGATTTCCAAAGAGCTGATCGATCCCGCTGTGGCAGAGGAATCTTTGGCAGGATTCAAAGCCTTGTTGAATAGCGAATATCTCAAACTGGACGCCGAAAAGCTTGCGGAGTTGATCCACAATCAGGACAAACCACTCGGCTTTGATGAGTTATCTATCCTCGCAGAACTTGTGTCCGACGCAAAGCGCTTCGCAGCCTTCTATCTGCTCAAAGACCGCATTGATCTCTTCTACCGCAAGAAAGAGCTAATCTTCGCTCGCAATGATGAGGAAAGAGCACGCCTGGCGGAGCATGAACAGATTAAACAAGAGCGCGAGAACTATTTGAACAGAGTAGCTTTGATCATGAAAAGGATTTATGCCGGTGATTCTCTCAATTCAATCTGTAGCGTTTTTGATTCCAAGATTCTCGAAAAGCTTAAACTTGAGCTCTCAGAGGTTCTTTTGTATCATCGGCATTCCGACCTTGCAAAACTAATCCGACCATTCCAAACTAACGCGGAAATCGAAGATATTATCCTTTCCCTTCGTCTCGCATTGGGTGATATCGACGCCCACACCGATCCGATCATTGCCCGCTCAGGCTTGCCGGTCAATTTTAATTTTACCGCCGAGACCCCTTTGGCAGCAGCAGATTTTAGCAAAGATACTCTCACACAGGCTTTCACCATCGACGACGAGGACACCCTCGATTTTGATGATGCGATCAGTTTTCATCAGAGCACAAATGGCTGGCGCTTAGGCATCCACATCTCCGATACGGCAGAAACAATCCCTTTAGGTTCTGTGCTTTACAACGAGGCTCAGCGCAGGATTTCTTCGCTCTATCTGCCAAACGAGGTGATCCCCCTCTTTCCTTCCGGCATCACTGAAAACACGCTCAGCTTGGTCAAAGGCGCGATTCGTCCTGTGATCTCCTTATCTGTGGAACTCAATACCGAGTTGGTGATATTGGATTGGAGTTTCAGACGTGAGCGCGTTTATATTTCTGAAAATCTCAGCTACCGCGAAGTTGACCGCCGCCTTGAACAAACACCTTTCAAAGACCTGATCCGCCTGGCGCGAAAACTCAAGTCAGAACGCGGCGCCGGAGATGAAATCGGACACGATAGATACGCCTGGCACTTAAAGCTGCGAGGAGGAAAAATCGTGATGAAACGTACCGACATTCACAGTCCGGCACGGATGCTGATCGAAGAACTGATGGTGCTCTACAATAGCTGCTTTGCCGGTCTGGCTTCAAAACACGCTGTTCCCCTGATCTATCGTAACGTCTCGCAGTTCTTTGCCGCAGATGAAAAAGAGGGATCGAGGCAGATCGGAGCGCAGGCATTTCTTTCCACCACACCCCAATTTCATCCCGGCATCGGCTCCCGAGCCTATGTGCATGCCTCCTCACCAATCCGCAGATTCAATGACCTGATCAATCAATATCAATTCATCGCTCTTTTGCAAAACGCTCCCGCCCCCTTTTCCGCCTCGGACCTTGAATCGCTCATTCCGGTGATCGAAAAACGCGTCCTCCTGATTCGCGAGATTCTACCAAGAATTGAGCACTATTGGCTGTTGCGATTTCTGGCGCAAGACTATCTGCATCAAGCGCTTGACGCTGTTTTTATCAAAGCATATAAGGACTACTACCTGGTGGAGCTCCTCCCCTGGTGCAAAAGAATCAACGTGTTTTGTGACGCATATCCCCCACTTTTGCAAGAGCTTAAGATTGTCGCAAGGGACATTGATCTGGAAAACCAGTGTATGAGTGTGGATTTGATCCTTTGATTTTCATCCCCGCTGCGATTTTCCTCTGCATTTAGATACTTTTTCCGCTTGGATTTATTGGAATTAAACTCCCATTTAATTCACTTTTTCCGGTTGTCACTGTGCCGGCAAGTGGCTCTATCACTTGACAGCCTTAATCAAGCCTTAATCAAGCGTAATAAAACTAACGCTTGATTAACGCTTGATTAAGGCTTGATTAACACTTTGGATGTAGCGCAGCATGCCGATGCTGCGGAGACGTTGATAATGGAGATATTGGAGATATCTGATATCTCGGAGACATATCTCGGAGACGATCTCGGAGACGTTGATCTTTCCAATCTGTGCCTAAACAAATAGAATGCTTTTTTCACTGCCCGGTATAAACTCTTGCCCTTAGGGCTTTCTTGTAAGCCAAAAGCAGATTGTCCCAATCATAGATACGTTCGTATAAGTAACCGACTCGTTTCATGCTAACCTATCGTAGATTTGATCCAACCGCCAAGCTGTTTTCCGATGTTCTCAATCTGCTCTATAAATGCATGGTGTATTTTGCTGTCAAACAAATGAAAGTCTCTGGACAGGCGAGTCAACAAACGTAAGTTTTCCAGCTTAACACTAACTCCTTGTAAG
>JAUYAR010000089.1 GCA_030693415.1 Candidatus Cloacimonadaceae bacterium
TTTTTCTCAGATAGGCAAGATTCTCCTTGGTGGCAATGCCTCGGTCCATAATCACCGAAGGCCTGGCTAATCGATCAAGCAAGTCTTCCTTGTCATCATAGATCTCATGCAGGATATCCTTCAAGGTCTTGGGTTCAGACTGATTCCCGCTGTAAATTCTGCTATAGACCGGAAAGCCATTCTGATCCACCACCAAAGCCAGGGTAACCAGGGGACAGTCATCACGCTTTTCCTTGCTCTTGCCACGCTTGCAAATCTCGCTGTTACGTTTGCTACTTTCGAAATAGGTGTTGGTCAGGTCATAGAGATAGACTTGGTCAATCAGGGAATGCAAACTCTTCAGATTGTCCCTCAAGCGACGCTCGATCCCTGGTTTCTGTTCCAGTATCCTGTCAGCTATGCGATAGAGAACATCCTTTTTCAAACCGGGTTTGACGATCCGCAGGAATTCGGATAAGCTGCTTTCCTCATTGAACCACTTCAGGGTTTGACGCTCGCTGCCGGGAGAGAGCAAACGACCCAGAATCACGATCTTGGCAAGTTCGATCTCCTTCTCGCTAAATGAGCATTCCTGAAGGATCTGATCCAGTTTGAGTGTCTTCCAGAAATGTAGTGTAAGCAGTTCTGCACCAACGCTGCGATAATAGCTGAAATCCATGCTTTCCCTGAAAATACTGAACTCAGTATCCTGTTCTTTATTGAATCTTGACACCCAAATCTGCTTTATTTAGATGCCTGGTAAAACGCTTACAAACATTCTTTGGCGAGATTGCCTCCAAGAGACCTATTGCGATTTTATTGTTGATTACAGCATGCGTTTTCAAAATGCCCAAACACATGTCTATCAAAAACTTGAACTCAGGGAGAGTGAACAGTCCCTTGTGCTTGCTGAGAAACTGGAGAAATTTTACTTGCAATTTTTCCTTGGTTTTGGTCTTTGTCATATCAAACATTGGCGACTCCTTTTAAGTTCGATCATTTAACTGAACCAATAATTGGGGTCGCCATTTTTGCCAAGAAATATATTGGACATTTTGTATGATTAATCTCCTTGATATCTTGTGCTTATGCACACAGTTATCCACAATTCTCGTGTGGAAAAGTAGAATCTGGTTTTTGGTCTGGAAATTTGCTTGTAAAAAAACTGACTTATCCACAATGGATGCTTTATGATCTACACATTTTCAAGCGAAACAGAGCCATAATGCACTATTGGATATAGCATTAACCACCATTATAAATAATATTCCGAGGGGATGCGTGTATTAGGACTTGACATTTTTAGGTGCAAAAACCGGAGTACTTAGATGCAGAATGTCCGTCATGCCGAGTTCCAGCTTGAGAGAATATTGGCAGAAGTTTGGCAAAATATTTGCAGAAGTTTGGCGGAAATTGGGCGAGAATTGATGCAAAATCACCCTTTTCCTTTAGCCTGCGGCACTTTTTTATAGACAAACTATGCAATCTTGTATCTTTGGCGCACAAAGAGAAAACTACATAAAAAAGGTGACATATCAGGATTGGATCATGATGAAAAGCGACGCGGATTCTCCGCTGAGTAAGATCAGAAACATCGGCATCATGGCGCACATTGATGCCGGCAAGACGACCACGACGGAACGGATATTGTTCTATTCGGGATTTTTGCATAAAATGGGCGAAGTCCATGATGGCAATACATTTACGGATTGGATGGAACAAGAGCGCGAGCGCGGAATCACGATCACGGCTGCTACCGTCACCTGTCTCTGGAAAGATAAGCGGATCAACATCATAGACACTCCCGGACACGTGGATTTCACTGCCGAGGTGGAACGCTCTTTGCGCATCCTTGACGGCGCGGTGGGTGTCTTTTGTGCCGTGGGGGGCGTCGAACCCCAATCCGAAACTGTCTGGCATCAGGCGGATCGCTATCAAATTCCCCGCATTGCTTATGTGAACAAAATCGACCGCGTCGGCTCCGATTATGAACGCGTCATCCAGATGATCCACGAACGTCTGACCACAAAGGCTGTTGCGGTAAATATTCCGATCGGCAAAGAAGACAATTTTGCCGGTGTGATAGATTTGATCACGATGAAAGCGTGGTTCTTTGATCCGCTCGTGTATGGATCCGGTGTGCATTTGGAGACGATTCCGGATGAGCTGAAAGAAAAAGCCGAAGAAATGCGGGAAGCGCTTTTGGACAGTGTCGCGGAATATGACGACGAACTGATGATGCTGTTTTTGGAGAGGGAGGAAATCCCTCCGGAGCTGGTCTATCGGGCCATTCGCAAGGCGACGATCGCCAATGAATTTGTGCCGGTGCTATGCGGTTCATCGCTCAAGAACAAAGGCGTGCAGCTTTTATTAGACGCGATTTGCGATTTTTTACCATCGCCTTTGGACGTGCATACGAGCACCGGTTTTGATCCCGAAACTCATGTCCCGATTGAAGTGCATGCCGATCCCGATGATCCTTTTGTGGCACTGGCTTTCAAGGTGCAGATCGATAAATATGTGGGCAAACTCGTCTATGTGCGCGTCTATTCAGGCACTCTGAAAAAGGGAGCGGTTTTTGTGAATCAAAACAGCGGCAAACGCGAACGCGTCTCCCGAATCCTGCAAATGATGAGCAACCGCAAAAATGATCTCGACGACCTCCATGCCGGAGACATCGGCGCGATCGTCGGCACCAAGTTTCTCACAACCGGGGACACGATCACGGACGGCAGCATCGAGATTCATCTGGCAAAGATGCATTTTCCGGATTCGGTGATTTCCATCGCCATCGAGCCCAAAACCAAGGCGGATCAGGAGAATCTGGGCATCGCGCTCTCGCGTCTGGAAGAAGAAGATCCCACTTTCCGCGTCCATATCGACAAGGATTCCGGTCAGACCCTGATTTCCGGTATGGGAGAGCTGCATCTTGATATTATCGTCGATCGCTTGAGAAGGGAATTTAACGTCTCCGCAAACGTCGGTACTCCGCAGGTTTCTTACAAGGAAACGATCAGCAGAAGTGTCGTCGCCGAAGAGATTTTCGTGCGCGAGATGAGTGGCAAAGGCAACTACGCGGCGGTCAAGATCAAGCTCATTCCTTTGAGCCTGAGCGACTTGCCAAACGACGAGAAGAATCTATTTGCCTTGGAAATCGGAGCGGAGAAGATCCCACAGATCTATTGGAAGTGCATCGAAGAAGCAGCTTTGAACGCTCTCAACGACGGTCCGCTGATAAGCAGCAACGTCGAAAGAGTGAAGATCAAGATCATCGACGGGGATTTCAACCCGGTGGATTCGAACGAGCCGGCTTTTCGGATCGCGACATCAATGGCGGTGGGCAAAGGCTTGCGTGCCGCAGATCCACAGATCATGGAACCGATCATGCTGCTCACGGTGCTGAGTCCGGATGATTTTGTGGGAGACATCATTGCCGATATTAATTCCAAGCGCGGCAGAATCGGGGTCATGCGCAGACACAACGAATATCAGCAGGAAATCATCGCGGAAGTACCGCTCAGCGAGCTCTTTGGCTATGCCACGCGCATCCGCTCGATTTCCCAGGGCAGAGCGATCTATACGCTCGAATTTAAGAAATACGAGGTCACTCCCTCAAACATCCAAGCCTCGATCCTAAAAAGAATCCGGGGATACTAACAATAAATACTTGACAAGTCAAAGCGAAATGATATCTGTGTGTCCATAGACCTAAAACATACAAGGGGATAGCGATGAGTATTGATCTACACTTCAATGGCAATATCGCCAGCATGAAAATCGACGGATTTCTCAACAGCGAGAATGCGCACATTTTGCAGGAAAAACTGACGGAAGTTATCAAATCCGATGCCACTCTGTTAGAGCTTGACCTTTTTAATTGCCGCAACATCAGCAGCACCGGCATCGGCAAGATTTTACTGTTTTACAAGGACTTTATCAGCAAAGGTGGAGAGATCGAAGTGGTCAGATGCTCGACCAGCGTCTATGAACTCTTTTCCATGCTCAAGCTCAACCAGCTGTTCACGGTAAATCTGGGCTAAATGACGCTTGAACCTCCGAAACTGCTCATCGTCGATGACAGCATCAGCATCGTCAATAGCCTCTGCAAGATCCTTGAATTGCAGGGTTATCAGGTCGATTCTGCCTTCAACGGCAGCGACGCTTTGCGCAATATCCGCGAAAACCAATATGACCTGGTGATCTGTGATATCGATATGCCCGGAATCACCGGGCTCGATTTGCTCGACCGGGTTCGAAAAGACTATGATCGTGAACTGGATGTGATCCTCATGACCGGCTTTCTGGAACATGATTATTTCATCCAGGCGATCCGTCTCGGAGCGGCTGATTTCATCCGCAAACCCGTGGAGAGCAAGCAGATGCTGCGTTCTATCAAGTCTATTTTGGAACGCAGAAACTACAAGGTCAACATGGAGAAGTTCCTCATTCTTTTGGAAGTAGTCAACATCAGCTTCCAGATCGACCCCAGGAAGTTTGCCCAATACGGTTTCTCCAAGGTTTTCAACAAATACCTGTTGAACAATACAGCCCTGCCAAAAAACTTGATGAACGAGATATTGATCTGCGCGGATGAGATGATCTACAATGCCTATCTCCATGGTACGCTTGAGCTTGACAAAGAACAGCGACACTTCGGCTTTGCCCACTTGCAGGATGTGATCGCTGAAAAACTGGCGCTGGAACACATTGCAAAACGCCGCATCAGATTCTCCTTCACCGTCGATCAGCTCAAAGACGAAATCTGTATCAGGGTGGAGGATGACGGCAACGGTTTCGACTATGTTAGCACGCTCAAACTTCTGGAACAGGAAAACCAGCTCAACACGGACGGGCATGGCAGAGGACTTTCCATGCTCTATCATCTTTGCGACAAGCTGGAGTTTACCGATGGCGGCAGAGTCGTGCAGATCAAGCGCTCGCTAAAAGCCAAGACAATTGCCGGGGCATGAAGATCGCGCAGGGTCTCGCCTTTTGCAATTCCGCCCTTTCTTTGCAGCATGAGATCAAATATCTGCTGTCGGAACTGAGCGGATTATCCGTTCCGGAGCTTGCTCTTCACGCTCAGGACGAGCTTGAAGAAGAGACTGGAGCTTTGTTTCTGAGCTCTTTGGAGCGTTTGAGAAAGCATGAACCGGTGCAGTACATACTGGGTAGGGCATGGTTTTGGGGATTGGAACTGGAAGTGAATCCTGCGGTGCTGATTCCCCGTCATGAGACGGAACTGCTTGTGGAACTGGCGCTTAAAGAACTGAGTGATGACGAGACGGTGATCGATATCGGTACCGGTTCGGGAGCTATCGCAATTGCTTTGAAAAAGGAAAGACCGGGCTTGAAGATAATCGCCACGGATATCAGTCCCGCGGCGCTGGAAACGGCAAAGCGAAATGCTGAAAGCCTCGCTTGTGAGATAGATTTTCGCGTTTGTGATATCTTTCCGGAAGAGGGAATGCGGTTTGATCTGATCATCAGTAATCCGCCTTATGTCTCTGAAGGGGAATTTGCCAAGCTGGATGAAAAGATCAGGCTGTTTGAGCCCTCAAACGCGTTGTTGGCGATGGGTGAGGGGCTGGATTTCTATCGTAAAATACTATCTTGTGCACCCAGCTACCTGAAACCCGGCGGAAGGATCATCTTCGAGCATGGTTATACCCAGCGGGAGGCTATCAAAAAGATCGCCTTTGAGCATGGTTTTAAAGCGGCCGGAGAATATCGGGATTTGAACGATTATGACCGTTGCCTCGTGTTTACAGAGGCAGATGGAGGAATAGATGGATAAGTTTATCATTGAAGGAAACCGGGAGCTGAGCGGATCGATCAGCGTGAGCGGAGCTAAAAACGCCATCCTGCCGGTGATGGCAGCCTGCCTTTTGGCACCTGGAAAATCGATGCTGCGCAACGTGCCGCATTTGATTGATCTGAAGACAATGGCGCATCTTTTGCGCGTTATCGGTGCCCGGATCGAATATGAAAACGGGTGGATGAGTATCGATTCCCGGGATGTGTGTTTCAAAGAAGCGCCCTATGAACTGGTGAGCAAGATGCGCGCCTCGATTTATGTGTTGGGACCGCTTTTGGCGAGACTTGGTGAGGCAAGGGTTTCCTTTCCCGGAGGTTGCGCGATCGGCACGCGCCCTGTGGATCTTCATCTCAAGGCGATGGAAGCCTTGGGCGCAGAGATCAACATCGAGCATGGATACATCCACGCCAAGGCGAAGCAGCTGACCGGCGCGGATATCTATTTCGAAAAATCCAGCGTTGGAGCCACCATCAATGCCATGATGGCGGCTGTGCTGGCAAAAGGCACCACGCGCATGTTCAATGCTGCGATGGAACCGGAGGTCGATGCCACCATCGATATCCTCAATAAAATGGGTGCAAAGATCAGTGGAAAGGAAAGCACCACCATCCGCATCGAGGGTGTGGACGACCTGTTTCCCGTGGAAATGACCATGATCCCGGATCGCATCGAAGCCGGAACTTTTCTCATTGCCGCTGCTTTGAGCACAAAACCGGTAATTGTGGAAAACTGCGAGCCGGAGCACCTGAGGGTGCTCATCGACAAGCTCCGCGAAGCCGGCTGCGAGATGATTATTGGAAAAACCAGCATCACCATGAACCCGCCCAAGATCATCAAACCGGTGAATATCCTCACGCTTCCGCATCCGGGATTTCCCACCGACCTGCAGGCGCAATTCACTGTGTTGATGTGCCTTGCGGATGGCGTTAGTTTCATTGAGGACACTATTTTCCCGGATAGATTCATGCACGTGGCGGAGCTCAACCGCTTGCAGGCAAACATCCGGCTGGATCGAAACATCGCCACCGTCAAAGGCGTGAAGGAACTCAGCGGCGCGGAAGTGATGGCAACGGATTTGAGAGCCAGCGCGGCTTTGGTGCTTGCCGGAATCGTCGCTCAGGACAAGACTAGCGTTTCCCGCATCTATCACATCGACCGTGGTTATGACCGCATCGAAGAAAAACTGAATGGCATCGGTGCCAGGATCACAAGAGAGAATGCCTGAAAATATCCTCGTCACCGGGGGAGCCGGGTTCATCGGTTCCCACCTCTGCGAAGCTTTATTGGCACAAGGACACAAGGTGCTGTGTCTGGACAATTTCTGCGATTTCTACGATCCCCAAATCAAAATGACCAACATCTCCGAGTGCCGGAAACAGCCAAATTTCTCGCTCATCGAATGCGACATCACTGATCTTGACGAGCTCAGCAAAGCCTTCTCCTATTACAAAATTGATCTTGTCGTCCACCTTGCCGCGATGGCGGGTGTGCGTCCCTCAATCCAAAACCCCGAACTCTATGAGAAAGTGAACGTAGCCGGAACTCTCAATCTTCTGCAACTATGTAAGATACATGGCATCGGCAGATTCATCTTTGCGTCCTCATCCTCGGTCTATGGAAACAATGCCAAGCTCCCCTTCAGCGAAAGCGACAATGTGGACAATCCCATCTCTCCTTACGCCGCCACCAAGAAAGCCGGCGAATTGCTCTGCCACACATATCATTATCTAGATAAAATGTCCATCATTTGCCTGAGGTTTTTCACAGTCTATGGACCGCGTCAGCGTCCCGATCTGGCAATTTGTAAATTTGCCTCGCTGCTGGAAAGTGGAGAGGCGCTGCCAGTCTTTGGAGATGGAACATCCAGCCGGGATTATACTTACATCGGAGATATCATTCAGGGCGTGATGCGCTCAATCCAATACGTTCAAGATCATCTGTGCTATGAGATCATCAATCTCGGCAACGACCGCGGCATCGGACTGCTGGACATGATCTTGAATTTGGAGCAGGTCTTTCACAAGGAAGCGCGGCTCGATTTCAGGGTACCGCAGGATGGAGATATTCCCCACACTCTTGCCGATATATCAATCGCGCGCAGGTTGCTTGGTTATCAACCCCGCACGTCTTTTGCACAGGGCATGCAGAGCTTTGCCGAGTGGTGGAAGTGCCGGCTCTCTTGAAACACCAAATACGATAAAACTTGACATGCCAGGCAGTATCCACAACCTTGCGAAATACGATCATCGAACAAAAAAAAGAAATACCAAGGAGAAAACATGATCCGCCCGCTATTGACCTCGCTTTTGTTATTAATTTTCGGCATTTTGAATTGTGAACCCGTAAACGCAAAAACAAGTTTCAGGGATAATGCCCCGATCGTCGTTTTGGTTGGCAATCCGGCCTCCACATTGAGGGACAATCTGATGCCGCTCAATTTCTTCTACAAGAACAGCCTTTCCGAAACTATCTACTTTGCAGCAGAGCTGTCCATGCCAGCCAGGGAGATCATCGCCATATCCTACAAAAACAACTTCAGCCAGTCCTTGCCAGGTAAAGCTGTAAAGATATATATGGCAAATACAACCGCGAGCAGCCTTAGCGGTGGATGGCTACCCGGAGCCGGTTTCAGTCTCGTGTTTGACGGCGTCCTGAATTTTCCTCTGGGCATCAATGAAATCTATATCCAATTGCAGACGCCGTTTCAGTATAACGGGACAAATTTGGCAGTGCGCGCTTATCGGCAGATGGAGAACCAAACCTATAGCATAAGCAATGACTTCTACCAAACAGCAACCACCTCCTATCCGAATCGAACCAGATACGCTGCTTCAGATATGACAACCTACAACCCGCTTGCTCCCCAAGCGACCGGAATACTTAGCAACCGCGTTCCAAACACAAGGATCTGGTTTCGGAATGAACCATCGCCGGTGAACGGCATTGCCATTGTCCGCAATCAAGAGTCCGTCAATCTTTCCTGGGAGGCTTTAAGCGGCGCGTCCTCATACAGGATCTACGCTTCGGGTGATCCACTCACCGGAGCTTGGAGCTTGGCTGGAGAAACGGTGAACACGTCTTACCAGATCACGGTCGGGATGAGCTCACGCAGGTTTTTTCGCGTCGTCGCAATCCTGCAATAGTTTCCACCCAGAGGGGAAGTTTCCACGGATAGATTGTTCAAGACCGCAAAAGCATACCTGTTGTCAAGTGCAAGAATGTAAATATAGAGTCCTCGGTAAATGGAGTTTTGATGATGAAATACAATGTCCTGTTAATCCTGCTGATCCTGTTTGGCGCGGGTGTTTTGAATGCTCAGGATTTGGCTTTGCCCGAACCCCAAATCGCAAGCAATGGCAGCCTGGGATTTGGGTTTGGATTGCCCTATGGCGGCTTGGGGTTCAATGCCGATCTGAACCTGTTGGAACATCTTGCCCTGACTGCCGGCATCGGCACTTTTGGCTATGTTTCCGGATACGAGCTTGGGCTGAAGGGCTTTCTCTTTCCCCTGAAAAGCAACTGGCGTCCCCAAATTACTTTGCTCTATGGCATCAACGGAATGGTTTTGATCGATATTCCCGCGGGGGCAGACATCAAGGAAGCTTATCGCGGATTCACTGTGGGTGCGGGTTCACGCTGGATGTTCGGCGATCGCAGAAACCACGGCATGGATTTTGACATCCTTTATGTGATCAATTCCGGGATGTTTGAACGCATTGATGAGTTGGAGGAGCAGGGATATGTGTTTACCAAGGTCAACCGTTTCACGCTTTCCTTTGGCTATCGCTACGCGTTTTGACGTTCTCCCGCTCACCGACAAACATCTCTCAATGCACCATCCTGTTCTTGACATTAAGGTCTCGGACAATTATCATATCCTTATGGTGTGTGTTCCGTGCGTTCCATATTGCCAATATTTTAGGAGATAGAATAATGAAAAAAGTGTTTAAGACCCTGTTTCTGATCGGAGGAACGGCTTTTGCCGGATATCTGGGATTTCGTATCCACCGCGTTGTCAGACAGTTTGATAGGCTGGAGAAGGGCTTGGTAGGGCATCTCAGCGAGATTTGCAATGAAACTCCCACTATCAAGTGCACCCTGCAGATGCGGAAGGCAATGAAAATATCGATTGAGATCGGTCTCAGTATTGCCGCGCTTGCCAAGATCGGCGATATCAATGAAACTGTGCTTGATTTCATCCGCGAAAACCATCCATCCCTGCTCAAGCACAAGACCAAAATCAAAGCGATCGAAAAAGCCGCGGATTTTGACCATGAAAGCGGTTATAGCGCACCGGACGAGGGATAGGGCAGCTCGTGAAGATAGTTTTGACCAGATCAATCAATCACAACCGCGGATGACATCGATGAAAGACAAAAGAAAACACCTGATCTACCCGATATTTCTGCCCATGCAGGGTTGTCCGCGGCTCTGCATCTATTGCGATCAGAACAAGATCAGCGGCAGTGCGGATTTTGATCTGTCAAGCTCCGTGAAGGGCGCAGCGGAGTTTGTGCAGCGCCACATAGGCAAGGAAAAAGAGATCGCTTTCTATGGAGGCACCTTCACCGCTTTGGAGGAAGATTTCAGGGATGAACTGATTCAGGCTTACAGAGCCGTCTCGGATGAACAAACCAGCTTTCGCATCTCCACGCATCCATCCTATATCGATGACGCCATTCTTGATTGGTGCGAAGCCGCGGGGATAAAATGCATCGAACTGGGGATTCAGGATTTTGACGATGAGGTGCTGAAACAAAGCGGACGCGGATACTCTCACGCGGAAGCTATGAACGCCTCAAAACTCGTGAAAGAACGAGGTTTCGAACTGGGGGTGCAATTGATGCCCGGCTTGCCGGGAGCAAGCGAATCCAGCATCCAAAGAAACAAATCCGCTCTGGAAGAACTGAAGCCCGAATATCTGCGTCTCTATCCTTTGATCGTCGTCAAAGGCACGCCCCTGGCGCAGATGTATGAAAGAGGAGAATATCTGCCGATGGCTTTGGAAGAGGCGATCAGCCAATGCGCAGCTTATCTCGAACTGACGCACAGACTCGGCATAAAAGTGATCAAACTGGGCATCCCCTCAAATATCGCGGAAAGCGACATCCTCGCCGGACCCTGGCATCCCGCTTTCGGAGAACTGGTCAAGGCGGAGATCCTCGTCCGCAGGCTTGAAATAGAATCCCCTCCCGGTCAGATCATATATCTGGACAAAAAACAATATGCTCTGCTAATGGCGCACGATGCCCTGTATCTGAAAATACTACAAAAACGGATTGAAAATTGCTCGATTATGCCAACCGAGTGAATATACCTATGATAAGACTTTTGCCGCGAGGCAAAGAAGGATGTGTCGTATGAAATGGTGCGCGCTTGTTTTATTAGCTGCTCTTCTGCTGCTAAGCGCGTGTGACATCAGGAAACCGGTGATGCCGGAATGGGATGTCACGCTAAATATTCCGCTGATCAATGAGAAATACTTCGTCTCGGATCTGGTGGACAGCGTCAATATCGTCCTCGGTGATGGAGATATACTCATCCTGAGGGGCACCGGATCGGAGGAGACTCCCTATTTTGGTGATGTGTCGTTCGAGCCCGATATAAATGTCACTGGAATGCCCATATTCTCCGGCTCCAATGCCGGTTTCTTTCCTTTGGTGGACCCCGAAGACAAGGTGTTGATATCCTATGGGAAAATTATTAGCGGAACCCTGCGCACCCGCTTTTTCAATGTAGCGAACAGTGTGAGCCAGATCAATCTGATCTTCCATGAACTGTTTTATCAGGATGGAACTCCTTACCAGATCAGCTATCCAGGCAATTCCGGCTGGCAAAACAGCAACCTCGAAGGATGCACGATCGGCACCCTGAACTCCGGCACTTTGCTGGATCAATTGAACTACACAATCCAAGTGGTTTCCACTCAGCCAGCCGGCAGCGCTGCCGGTTTAATGGATTTCGGCGTTTTGGGAGCTCTGGCTTTTGACCTTTTTCGCGGTCACCTGGTAGATTTTGAGATGTCACTTGTGGAGAACCAATCATCAGTCAACATCGAGTATCCGCATAATATAGAGGATGCCTTCGGCTTGCAGTCCGCCAAGCTCTTTATCGATGTGCAAAACATGGTGGGGTTCGTCTGCGAGCTGCATGGCAACTTCTATGCCGAAAACACCCGAACCGGTCAAGTGCGCAGCATACCCATTGTGGATAACAACAACCAACCCTATCTGATCAATCCCGCCACCGAGGCAGGAGCAGGGATCACCGAGCTGGTTTTTGAAAACAACGTCGAGCAGCTAATGCAGATCATGCCGGACAAGATTGAGATTCGCGACGCATTCTTTCTCATCGACAGCAGCACCACAGGACCGGTGGGAACCGTCCGCAGCAGCGATATCATCAGGATGGATTATCAATTGGACGCCCCGTTTACCTTTGTCGTCTATGAAAGCACGATCCAATTGCAGGATCCCACACTAATCAACATCACTGCGGAAAATCGCAGGCAGATACAAAACAACGCTCTGGCAGCGGAATTGACCCTGCACATCCTGAACAAGCTTCCCATCGGCGCCACCGCCACTCTCTATATCGGTGATAGCGATCAGATCGATCCTGCGGTTCCCGGCACTTATGCGTTCAGCCGTGGGATGAACCTTCAATCCTCCAATCTGTCGCCGGGTGAGCAGATCACCACCCTTTCCCTGAACAAAGCGGAGCTGGACGTCTTTGCCCAGCCCACCGTGTTCATGCTCTGGACCTTCAGTTTTGCAGCTCATGGCACACCAATTACGATCACGGCTTCCCCCGCGGATTATATCCAGGTGAAAAGCATGATCCGGGTGGGTTTGCGCATCACGGAGGATATATGAGAAAGCTATTTTTGTTCCTGATCCTGTCCCTGAGCGCGTTCGCGTTGTTTGGCACCAACTATGCCGGCAAGGGGATGATGTATTCGGATAGCTATATGCTGCGCGCCAAAGGCAGCGAGGCAAACTATTGGAATCCCGCCTTGATCAGTGAAAACTATGGCGATCTCTGGCTGCCCGCCCTGAATTCAGGGTTCTATGCGGCAAATAACTCACTTGATCTGGATATCTATAACCATATCATGAAAAAGAAGTATCTTGACGACAGCGACAAACAAAAGCTGCTGAATATGATCGACGAGAATCTCAACATCACTGTCGGTGGTCAAAGCAGCATCTTGGGACTGACTTTCGGCAACGTGGCGCTCACCAGTTCCATCCATTATTATGCCAAGGCGGCAGTCTCGGAGAAGTATCTGGAGCTATTGCTCTATGGCAATGCGGAAGAACATTATGAGTTTGGCAAAAAGCACAATAACCTCGCCGCGCTCAGCTATGTCGATTTTACTCTTGGCTATGGAGATATCACGCTACCTTTGCCGGAAAGCGTTCCCACGATCAAAGCCGGAATCGGAGCGAGCCTTCTGGTTGGAATCCAAGATATTCACACCAGCCATTATCATGGTAGTTTCAGCTCTACCATCGATGGTCTCAGCTTGCATCAGGATATCACCCTCAAGACCGGTGGCGGGGGAGCAGGATTTAAAGCGATGCTGGGTCTCGTCTCCGAGCCTCTGCCAAACCTCTTTGCCGGTATCACTCTGGACAACATCTTCGGCTTCATCAATTGGGGGCTTGTGCGTGAAAACCTGAACTATAGCCTTTCCGCAGACAGTGTCTATGTAGCCAATCTGGATGACGATATCTTTGAGTGGGAAAAAACCAGGGAAAAGGCAGATGCCTTCAGCACGTCGTTTCCTCTGGAGCTGCGTCTGGCAACGCTATACCGCACACGGCAGGCAGTCCTTTCCACGGATTTTGTGCAGGGATTCGGTTCCTCGATCATGACCTCCAAGATCGGTAGAATCTCTTTCGGCGCGGAACTTCTTCCCATCCCGATGATGCCCATCCATCTCGGAGTGGGGCTTGGAAACAGCGAATATCCCTGGCGCGTGTCCTATGGCATCGGTTTGAAGATCCGCCCCGTCGAATTTGGCATCGGTATGCAGTCCTTTGAATCCATCCTTCCGGGAGTGAAGACCAAAGGCGTGGCTTTCGCGTCTTACTTCAGATTCAGTCTGTGATTTTCAGATACGGATTAATCGCGTTCATCTCCCTGCTGGCCAGCGCGTGGTTCTACCACTCCAGCCAGCCTCCGTTGCCGCGTGGCAGAAGGTTGCCGCTATTTCTGTTGCGCGCTGTGGTAATCGCCATCCTGCTCACTGTGCTCATCAATCCGATCTGGTATTATATCCGCTCTCGCATCGAACGTCCGCAGGTCATTCTGCTCACGGACAATTCCCTCAGCATGGACTTGACAAGCGGAAACATCGCCAAAAAGGATAAGCTCAAACCGCTTTTGATCGATCTCGAAAGGAAGTTCTCCACCCAGGGTTATGAGACCCACAGCTATTCCTTTGCCCGCGGATTTGAAGCTGACAGAGGCAGCACTCTGCTGGAGCCGGCTTTGAAGGAACTCGCGAAGAAGCACGATTTTGCCAGGGTTTCGGGCATTGTGTTGGCTTCCGACGGATGGCTGCGGGACGAATCCCTGCAAATCGTTCGCCAGCTTGGCACTCCGTTCTATGTGTTAGCGGATACTTCCGGAACCCAAAGCCCCGATCTGATCGTGCAAAACGTCCGCTCCAACCGTCATGCCTACCGAGGCGAACCAACGCTCATCCGGGCTGATGTGACAGCGCAAAACTATAGCGGAGCTGCAGTCCTGAACCTGAAAATGGGGGGCAGAAACAGCGCCTCTCAGACGGTCAAACTGGCTGTCGGCGTGCAAAGCAGCGTGGACTTTAGCCAGAGATTCAATCAGACCGGTTTCTATCCTTTCAATGTGGAAATATCCGCCACGGGAGTGCAAGAACGCAGCCTCAGCAATAACAGTTTCCCAGGCGCAATCGAAGTTCTCAGCGAGAAAGAGCGCCTCGTCATCATCACGGATAAACCCGGTTGGGATCAGAAGTTCATCGTCGATTCCATCAAGGAAAACCCGCGCTGGGAAGCCCTGACTTTCATCCTCAAAGACGGTGAAGTGTTCCAAGGCGAGCAGCGCGTAAACGCGATAAATCTCGCTAATCCGGCAGCGATCATCGTGATCAACAACGGCGAGCTGAAACCGGACGAAGCCAGCCGCAATTATATCATGTCCGCCCATCAGAAAGGAATCGGCATCCTCTGGCAAGGAATGCCGTTGAGCGAGTTTCAAGCGATTTTACCCCTCAGACAATCCAATATCTCCGCCGCCTATCAAGGCTTTCTGCAGTTGAGTCCTGCGGCGGCAAACTATTCCATGATGACGATCGATGCCGCCGAGCTGCCGAATATCCCGCCATTGGACTATTATTATCTCAGCGCCTCCGCCGATGCCGAAGTGCTGGCTGTGATCAATAACCCTCAAAGCTCCCCCGCCATCGCGATCCGCAGTGCATCCAAAGGCAGAGTGATCGCATACGGTTTTTTGTACCTGTGGAAGTGGCAATTGCAAAGCAGGACAAGCACTTACAAAAAGCTGATGGCAAACAGCATCGCCTGGCTGACAAACAAATCCGAAAGCGGATACAGCGCGATCTTCAAGCCCAGCTATTTCCTCGGAGAGGAAATATTGCTGCGTCTTCATGCCGAGGACGAAATCCGTCTGCTGCGCCTTGATCTGAACCCGCGGCTGAGCATCTTCGACGATGCCGAGAAAGAGGTATTTAGTGATTTTATGACCCATAACGATGGGGAATACAGCCTATCGGCAATGCTGAACAAAGCGGGAAACTACCGCTTTGAGATTCGCGATAAGATCGGCGGTGAAAGCGCTTCCGGCAGATTCAGCGTTTCCGAGAGTTCCATCGAGCAGCGTGATTTTGACTATAATCTTCCGCTGCTCTCATGGTTGGCAAACGATAGCGGCGGCAAGCTGCTCACCGCTTTATCCTTGGCGGATTTCAATCCCCTGCCCGCCCAAAGCCGTGAATTCACCGAGCGCAAGGAGATTCCCATCTACCGCAAATGGTATCTGATCTCGCTGTTTATCTTGCTCTTCTGCCTGGAACTCTTTCTGCGCCGGCGTTGGGGACTGCTGTAGCGGTTGGGATCTTGTGTTAAAGGAAGAAGAATGATGTCCGAGATCGAGATCAGAATCGTGAAATCAGCCCCGGCGGAGGAAATCCTCGCCCTCTACCGTCACCCCGGATGGTGGCAAACGGATGAAAACCCGGAATATCTGGAGACGGTGCGCCGCATTATTTCGGACACCTTTTGTTTTGTGATCGCCCTTGACGGCGAAAAGGTCATCGGTATGGGCAGAGCGATCAGCGATGGCGTCAGCGACGGCTATATCCAGGACGTGATCGTACACAGCGATTATCGGGGTCGGGGCATCGGCAAGGACATCATCCACGCCCTCATCAAACGCATGAAAGAAAGCGGTTTGCAATGGATCGGATTGATCAGCGAACCCGGCTACGAACGCTTCTATCAATCCCTCGGATTCGGCATCATGCAAGGCTACACGCCCTTCCTGCTCAAAGAAGACCAATAGCAAAATCATGTTGAAACTGCAAAGCCTCAATACCGCCCATATTCCTTTATTGCGCGAATACTTCAGTCTCTATTCCCATGAAGCCTGCGACTATTCGATCTGCAACCTGATGACCTGGGGACGCATCTACGACAACCAGTTTGCCCTCTGGCGCGAGCATCTGGTAATCTTCATTCCCCGCTTCCAATACGTATTTTTTCCCGTGGGAAAAGGGCTCGTGCCGGAAGAGTTAACAGAACTGCTCAGCCTTTTTCACCTTGATTTCAAGGATGCGGAGTTGATCCTGATTCCGGAGGAATATCTCTCCGCCAATCCCGAGATGGAGCTCTTTTTTGAAATCAGGGAAGACCGCGCCTGGGCGGATTATATCTATTCCACCGAGAAAATGGTGAGCCTCAGCGGCAAAAAGCTGGCAAAAAAGAAAAACCTGGTTTCTCAATTCATCCGTGCCTACCCAGATTACAAGGTGCTGAAAATTACCCCCGACCGCAGGGATGTGATCATTAGTTTCACGGAAAAATGGCGGCGCGAGCGCGAAGCAGAAGGCATCTACCTGAATACCGAGTTCATCGCGATCAAAAACGCGCTGGACATGTGGAACGAACTACCGATCGAAGGGCTGATTATATGTTTGCACAACCGCATCGTCGCCTATTCCATTTTCAGCGAGCAAACACCCAAGATGGCGACCATCCACTTTGAGAAATTTGACCCGGACAAAAAAGGCAGCGGGCAGATCGTCAACTGGGAGACGGCGAAGCACCTCTCCCAACGCTATGCCTGGATTAACCGCGAACAGGATATCGGGCTTCCGGGCTTGCGGCAGGCAAAGCTTTCCTACATGCCGGATTATCTGATCAAGTTCTTCTCCGCAAAAGTTAAAAGCCAGGAAAATAAGCATTATCACCAGCATCCATAATCAATCCGCGTTTCAATAATAATACCAATCTCCGGTCATTCTCCACCAATCCACACCATCAATTTCACTCCACCAATTCACAGTTTTCAGTTTTTCTCGTTTTCCATGGATTCAGTTTTTCAGTTTTTCACCTTGGGTTGAGTGTCAGTTTTTCAGTTATTCCCCTTGGAATGTTGAGTGGAAGGCTGGCTGGAATATCTCATCCGCAGCATCGGCATGCTGCGCTACACATTGGGAAGCGGAATTCCCCACACCAAATTTTCCCACCACCAAGGAAGAGGAATTGATGAAGAGGAATAAAGATCAATTTGGGGCGTCATGCCGCTCTATCACTTGACAGCGTTAATCAAGCCTTAATCAAGCGTTAATCAAGCGTTAGTTTTATTACGCTTGATTAACGCTTGATTAAGGCTTGATTAACACTGTGGAAAGAGAGCGAAAATGTGATCTTTCCTGATTTTGGTCATCTTGATCTCCTTCTCGGTTACCCGACTGTTGATTTATGGGTTCTACACAACGCCCATCGCAACCGCGGTCAAGTCCTTTCTGTACAACGTATGAAGAAGTAGTTTTAGAAAAAGCTTGACAGCTTAGCCCGTTCTTTTCGAATGTTGTTTTGAGTGTGTGAAAGCTCAAGGAGTAGTCATGAGACGATTGGTTTTTTTTATGCTGTTATGCTTGCGATTTGCACAGGACTGGTCTCCCAGGTCGGCAGCCATCCTGGCGGCGGAACCGGAACTTCCGCAAATCCTTATCAAATCGCTAATTTGAGTAACCTCTACTGGATCGCAGAAAGCTCCGGCAGATGGGCGTATTTTTATATTATGACTCAGGGTATCGACGCTACTCCCACCTCCACGTGGTTCGGGGGCTCGGGTTGGAACACAATCGGCACTCCCACAGAACCTTTTATCGGTAGTTTCAACGGCAACGGACACTCCATCAACAACCTTTTCCTCAATCGCAACTCTTTGGCTTACTACGGTTTGTTTGGCGCATCCTATCAGGCAAATATTTCAAACATCGTGATGAATAACCCAAATATTACCGGAGGTCACTCCGCAGGCGCCGTAGTGGGACATTCCTATCATTCTGCGATTTTAAATTGTCAGGTCATAGGCGGGCAGGTGAGAGGGAACGATCCTGTCGGAGGAATGATCGGCCACGCGCAAAATTCCAGCGTGACCAACTGTCATAGCTCTGCCCAAGTAACCGGCTTGTTATATACGATCGG
Source organism: Candidatus Cloacimonadaceae bacterium (assembly GCA_030693415.1). NCBI lineage: Bacteria > Pseudomonadati > Candidatus Cloacimonadota > Cloacimonadia (SeqCode) > Cloacimonadales (SeqCode) > Cloacimonadaceae (SeqCode) > Cloacimonadaceae bacterium (SeqCode). The sequence goes on from JAUYAR010000089.1 coordinate 18,523, forward strand.
CGGCCTCATCGGAGAGTCCTACCTATCTACCATTAGCAACTGCAGCACGAATTCTTACGTCGTTGCAAACGTTGGTAGCGGGACCAACTCATCAGGCTATGGAATTGGAGGTTTGGTCGGCTGGATGAGTTCTTCAACGGTGAGTGGTTGTTTCAGCGACTGCGTGATCGTAGCCAACGCAAACAAATGGGTTGGTGGATTGGTTGGCTTTTCCGAAGGGCAAATCCTCAATTCCCACAGCACCGGATCAATCACCTGCAGCGGAGAAAAACCGGGCGGTTTGGTCGGCAATACCGTCAATGGCGGAGTAGTGAACAGCTATTACAATATGGATACTTTTCTAATCAACGGAGTTCCAACTCTTAGCATCGGAGGTTTGCCCGGAGGAATGTATAATGAATGGCTGAATAACGGCAGAAATCTTGATATAAACGACTTTCTCGTACAAGACTCAGGACGCTATCTCATCCAATCAGCGTCGGATATTCTGGCACTGATGGCGTTTGCCCAGAATCCGGCTTATAATTACTTGCTGAGCGTTGATATCGACATGAGCTCTTTGTCAGGCTATTTCATTCCGTTGCTGAAAGGCGATTTTGACGGTGACGGACACTCGATCTCGAATCTTTACATCGGTGGCGGGGCAAGAAGAGATGTCGGATTCTTTGGACAGGCAAACTCTGCGGATATCAGAGATCTGAACTTGATCGATTTCAATGTAACTGGAGGTGCGAACATTGGTGCACTGGTCGGTCTGGTCTCGCAATACTCCAGCATCATAAATTGCCATGGCAATGGAAACGCGAGTGCGATCGAAGGTTTTACCGCTCTCGGTGGTTTAATCGGGAGCGCGATACGCAGTCAGATAGACAGTTGCTCCGTTGCCATAACATGTCAAAGCCCGGCATCAAGCCTTTCCAGCGTCGGTGGGATGATTGGCTATATGGAGCGATCCACTCTCCGCCACAGCAACAGTTCGGGCAGCATAACGGCAGATTGGCTCGTTGGTGGGTTGGCTGGTTATATCTCCACTTTCAGTAGTGTGGAACATTCCCATAGCAATGCGAATGTCGATGGTTGTCATTTAGTTGGCGGTTTGGTCGGTTTTAGCATTGATAATTGCGTTGTCACTCATTGCTACAGCACAGGAGCGGTCACAGGTGACTCATTCGTAGGTGGATTGGCAGGATCGATAGACATAAATAGCTACATTAATATGAGTTGTAGTTCATCAAACGTGGTCGCATCCATTATGACAGGCGGAGGTTTGGTGGCGTTATTATCCAATTCCCATATCGTGAATTGCTACAGCACCGGCAACGTGACGGGAAACGACAATGTTGGCGGCTTGGTCGGCGATATTTACATCTATTATGCCTCTGCGACAGTGACAACCAGCTATAGCACTGGCGCGGTTTCCGGTGGTGGCAGCTACGTTGGGGGTTTGATCGGCGGACGCACGATTTGCTATATTACCAATAGTTATTGGGACATGGAGAGTTCCGGTATGACCTATAGCAACGGCGGCGAAGGCAGAACCACCGCGGAAATGGTTTTCCCCCACGCTGCGAATACTTTCGTTGGTTGGGATTTTTCCAGAATCTGGAGTGGAGACTTTTTTCACGAAGTAAATGGGGGCTATCCATATCTGCGAAATACAATACCCGGATCCCCGACGAGTGAAATCGTCCTTAAAGTTCCCCGCCCAACGTTGAAATCGTATCCAAATCCTTTCAATCCCAACACGACCATCTCCTTTGATCTGCCCCGCGCAACAGAAACGCGGCTCGATGTTTTTAACATACGCGGGCAGAAAGTTAAAACTCTTTGCTCCGCACTGTTCCCCGCTGGTTCCCATTCCATCGTTTGGAACGGCAGAGACGATAATGGCATTGCCTGTGCAAGCGGAATCTATCTCTGCCGGCTCTCTTTTGAGAATAAAACCCTCAATCTCAAAATGATGCTGATCAAATAGCCGATCAAATCATCCATCAAAACATTGCTTTACAACTGTTTAATCACCGTTTTGCCCGGATAGTATGCGGCGCAGCCGAGCTCTTCCTCGATCCTTAAAAGCTGGTTATATTTGTCCACGCGTTCGCTTCTGGAGATGGATCCCGTCTTGATCTGACCGGTATTCATCGCCACGGCGAGATCGGCAAGGAAGGTATCTCCGGTTTCGCCGCTGCGGTGTGAAACCACTGTCGTCCAGCCTGCTTTGTGTGCGGTATTGATGGCATCGATGGTTTCGGTGACGCTGCCGATCTGGTTGAGCTTGATCAGCACGGAGTTTGCGGAATTTTCAGCGATGCCGCGTTTGATAAATTCAGGATTGGTGACAAAGAGGTCGTCACCCATGATTTGGATGCGGGCGCCGAGGCGGGCGTTGAGCTTTTTCCAGCCGTCCCAGTCGTTTTCATCGAGTCCGTCCTCGATCGAAACGATGGGGTATTTTCCGATCAAAAGTTCGTAATAATCGATCATCTCGTCTGAGGAAAGCATCTTACCGTCGATGGCATATTTGCCGTCCTTGAAGAAGCTCGAGGCAGCGGCATCGATGGCGATAAAGATGTCTTTGCCCGGTGTGTAGCCCGCGGCGGTGATGGCTTCCACGATCACGATGAGGGCTTCTTCATTGGAAGTCAGGTTGGGTGCAAAGCCGCCTTCGTCGCCAACGGAGGTTGCGAGTCCGCGTTTATTGAGCAAAGATTTGAGGGCGTGGAAAGTTTCGGCATTCATGCGCAGCGCCTCACGGAAGTTCTTGGCGCCCAAAGGCATGACCATAAACTCCTGAATATCGACGTTGTTATCTGCGTGGGCTCCGCCATTGATGATGTTGCTCATCGGCACCGGCAGGGTGCAGGCATTCACACCGCCAAGATAGCGGTAGAGAGGGATATCCAGTTCGATGGCGCTGGCACGGGCAATTGCCATGGACACGGCAAGGATGGCGTTTGCGCCAAGCTTTGCCTTGTTTGGCGTTGCGTCCAGCTCGATCATGGTTTTGTCGATAGCGGTCTGCAGAGTGGATTCGAGACCGATGATGCCGGGGGCGATGATGGAATCGATGTTGTCCACTGCTTTGAGAGTGCCTTTGCCCAGATAGCGTGATTTATCGCCGTCGCGCAGTTCGATGGCTTCGTTTTCACCGGTCGAAGCACCACTTGGAACTGCGGCACGGGCAACGACTCCACTGTCCAGATGGACGTCCGCTTCGATGGTTGGATTTCCTCGGGAATCGAGGATTTCGCGTCCTTTGACAAAAATAATTTCGGACATGGTTTTGATCTCCTTATTCAGCTCCGGATGACGCAAAAAACCCCCATCAGAAAAGCCGGGGCTTTTCCTGAAAGACGCGTTTCCGGATGGCTTATGTGTTTATTTTTTAAATAGTTCCGCGAGGGATTTCACCGAACCGAGCAGTGCGGAAGATTCGTAGGGCAGCAGGATCGTCTTATCGCCTTTTGAGACCATTTCCTGGAACGCAATGATATATTTGAGGGCGATCTGGTATTGCGCGGGATCGGTGCCGGTGCCTTTGACGGCTTCGGCGATCAGGTTGATGGATTTGCGCTCCGCTTCGGCGACGAGGAGCTTGGATTGGGCTTCACCTTCGGCGCGGGCGATTCTTCCGAGTTTGTCGCCTTCCGCCACGCGGATCTGATACTCTCTTTCGCCATCGGCTTTGAGGATGAGCGCGCGTTTGTCGCGTTCGGCACGCATTTCTTTTTCCATGGCGGTGCGGATTTCTTCCGGAGGCAATATCTCCTGCAATTCCACGCGGTTGACCTTGACGCCCCACTTATCCGTGGCGTCATCCAGAATGTCGCGAAGTTTGGTATTGATGGCATCACGGGAGGTGAAAGTGAGATCCAGGGTGAGCGAACCGATGACATTACGCAGCGAGGTCTGAGTGAGCTTTTCAATCGCTTCCGGGAGGTTGCCGATCTCATAGACTGCCTTGTAGGGATCGGTGATCTGGAAGTATAAAAGAGCGTTGATGATGATGGAGACATTATCGCTGGTGATCACGTTTTGGCGGGGAAAGTCATAGACCGTTTCACGCAGATCGATGCGGTTTTCGATCTTTTGCGCCACGATGACGTTGCCGCGATAGTCCGTCTTGTTATAGCGCCAGTGGATGGGGCGCGTTTTATCAAAGATGGGAACGATGATGTGGATTCCTGATTGCAGGGACTTGTAGTATCTGCCCAGGCGTTCGATGATGACGACCTCGGCTTGGCGCACGACGATCAAGCCTCTGGAAATGATCGAGATAACGAATATCGCAAAGGCGATCACGACAAACAATGTGAGTGGCATAAGGCTACGCTCCTTTATGGCTATTTTGGTTCATTTAATTTATATACCGTCTATCTGGCAAGTAAAAAAACAAGGCTCGGTTCACGCGGCGAAGATTAGACTTGACAAATATCAATTCCTCATACTTTCTTGCCTGAATGAGTTTTTGGCTCACGCTTCAAACCTGTTTGTCCACATTGCACATATAACACAGTATAATCGGCAACAAGGGAATAGACAATGATAAAAGTGATTTGGGTGCTTTCCATCGGCATCAATCTGCTGATCTGGGGATGCGGTTTGATCCGCGGCGGGGAAGAAACGCCCGCTTTTGCCGAAGCCGCGTGGAGCGAAACCGATTCCCGTGTGATCGCTGAAGAAATGGCGCGGGAGCTGATTTCCCATCCCTGGCTGGAGCTTTTTGGATCAATTCATTTGCGCACGCCGGTGCTGATTGTGGGGTCTTTTGAGAGTGATGGCGAAAAGCAGGCTACTGTGGATGCTTTCATCAAAAACATCACGCGGGCGTTGCTCGATACCGGAGTCCTGCGTCTGCTGCAGTTTCGCGATGAAGTAAGCTCCGGAAAATCTTCCCCGGAGATGATGTTCTCAAAAGAGCTTGCCCTTCAAGCGGGGGCGGATTTCATCCTGCAGGGATCGATCAATATCAATGATGTGACGATCAAAGGCAAAAAGTGCCGAGACTACCAAGTGGAAACGCGCTTGATCGAATTGAAAACCGGTCTTGCCGTCTGGCAGGGGCAAAAGAATGTCCGCAAACGGATAGAAAAAGTCGGAACCTAAGGAAAGTTAGCGGTATTGCGATCAAATATGAAAATCATAATTGGAGATAGAAATGCAGATTACAAAACTTGACCAGATGTTTGATATTTTGCTGTCGCGTCCGAAGAAACGCGTCGTGGCAGCTTGGGCAATCGATGAACACACTATCGCGGCGGTGCATGAAGCGGTGCGGATGGGCATCATCGAAGGCACGCTCGTGGGCGATAGCAAGATCATCAAGAAAGTGTGCGAAGAACTGGGCATTGATTGCTCGATGCTCAAAATCGTGCACTCCGCCAACGATATGAGCGCCGCCACCAAAGCCTGCGAACTCATCAATGCCGGCGAAGGCGACTTTCTGATGAAGGGGCTGCTCAGCACAGACCGCTATATGCGAGCCATCCTGAACAAGGAAAAGGGACTCATGGATCCGGGCTCCACTCTTGCCCACATCACTGTGGGGGAACCGCTTAACTATCACAAGCTCTTGATCTTTGGAGACTGTGCGATCATTCCGCTGCCGGATCTGACTCAAAAGATCGCCATCACCAACTACCTCATCAAAACCGCCCATTTTCTCGGCATCGAAAAGCCCAAGGTGGGGCTACAAGCCGCTTCGGAACAGACCCTGGCAAAGATCCCATCCTGCTCGGATGCCGCCCTCATTTCCAAAATGGCTTCGCGTGGTCAGATCAAAGGCGCCTATGTGGAAGGACCGCTTGGCTTTGACCTCATCATCGATAAGGAAAGCGCTCTGATCAAAGGCGTGGACAGCGTTGTCTGCGGCGACGCGGATTGCATCCTCTTTCCCAATATCGAAGCTGGAAACACGTTCTACAAGACAATCTCCAAGCTGATGCACTCCGAGCTTTGTGCCATCGTGATGGGCGCGCGCGCTCCGGCAGTGCTTACTTCGAGAGGAGACAGCGAGAAGAACAAGCTCTATTCGATCGCGCTGGCGGCAATGCTGGCTTGAGCACTTTAGGAAAACCATGAACGAAATCAGCAGCCTCGGGCAATTAACCGAACCCGTCAAACAAAGCGGGATCCGAACCAGCAACCAAAATACCGCCTCAAAGTATTACTGCATCGCCATTTCCTGCCTGATTGGAGGTAAAATATGAAACTTGCGATAGCATCCGACCACGCCGGATTCGAACTCAAGGAAGCGCTGATAAAAGCTTTCCCTGAGCATGAATGGATGGATTTCGGCACCGGTTCGACCGCCTCGATGGATTATCCTGATAGCGGTTTTCCCGCCGCCAAAGCTGTATCCGAAGGCATCTGCGAAAAAGGAATCCTCATCTGCGGCAGCGGCATTGGCATGAGCATCACTGCAAACAAGGTTTCCGGCATTCGCGCCGCGCTTTGCAACTGCACGGACACTGCACGGCTTTCACGCATGCACAATGATGCCAATATCCTCGTCCTGGCAGGCAGATTCACCGCCGTCCCCTATGCCATAGACATTGCCAAAGCATGGATTCAAACGGCTTTCGAAGGCGGAAGACATCAAAACAGAATCAACAAAATTAGTAAAATAGAAGGAGAAAGGTCATGAAACACATCATGCAATATGACCCCGAACTGTATGCCGCGATCTCTGCGGAACTGAAACGCCAACGCGAGAACCTGGAACTCATCGCCAGCGAGAATTTCACTTCCCTGGCAGTGATGGAAGCCCAGGGCTCCGTGCTCACCAACAAATACGCGGAGGGCTATCCCTACCGCTGGAGCAAGAAAACCGGACAGATCAACTATAAACTCTATGGGCGCTATTATGGCGGCTGCGAACATGTGGACGACGTCGAACGCCTCGCCATCGAACGCGCCAAGCTGCTTTTCGGTGCCGAACATGCCAACGTCCAAGCCCACAGCGGTTCACAGGCAAACATGGCGGCATATTTTGCGCTCGTCAAACCGGGCGAAACCGTTCTTTCCCTGGAACTTTCCCACGGAGGACATCTCACACACGGTCATCCGCTTTCATTCAGCGGACAGCTCTATAACATCATCCACTACAAGGTGAATCCCGATAGCGAGCAATTTGACTATGAGGAGATTGCCCGTCTGGCGGAGGAACATCAACCGAAGATGATTCTCACCGGCGCATCTGCATATCCGCGGAAGATAGACTTTGTCAAATTTAGAGAGATCGCCGATTCCGTGGGTGCCAAATTCCTGGTTGATATGGCACACATCGCGGGGCTCGTGGCAGCCGGATTGCATCAAAACCCGGTTCCCTACGCGGATGTGGTGACATCTACAACTCACAAGACCTTGCGCGGTCCGCGTGCCGGGCTCATCCTCTGCAAGGACGAATATGCCAAAGATATCGACGCCAAGGTGTTTCCCGGCATCCAGGGCGGTCCTTTGATGCACGCCATCGCCGGAAAAGCGGTGGCCTTCCTCGAAGCCTTGCAGCCCGCCTTCAAAGTATATCAGCAGAGCGTGCTGGACAATGCCCAGGCACTGGCAAAAGCCTTGATGGACAACGGTTTCAAGCTTGTCTCCGGCGGCACGGACACCCACCTCATGCTGATGGATCTCGGTCCTGAAGAATCCGGCGGACCCAGCGGCAAAAAGATGGAAGAATCGCTTGACTTGGCGGGAATTACGGCAAACAAAAACACCGTTCCCTTCGATACCCGCTCCCCCTTTGTGGCTTCCGGAATCCGTCTCGGAACGCCATCCGTCACCACCCGTGGCATGGGCACTGCCCAGATGAAAGTCATCGCGGATCTGATCCTGAAAGTGCGCGACAATCACGACAATGAAGAAATCCTCGCGTCCATCAAACCGGAAGTCCGCGCGCTCACAGAGCAGTTTCCCCTTTATCCTGAATTAGACTGATCATTAGATAAAACTGATTGACGGGGCGGATTCATATTCGCCCCTCAAACACCAATATAAATACAAGAGGAGGCGCCGATGCGTACATTGGCACTGGAACAATTGCTCCCTTCGGGAGTGGGCTATGCCGAATTGAAGGTGCAGGAAAACCGCACTGCCAATATCGGCTTTCTCAATGGATCGCTGGTGCAAAACAACACATCTTCCAGCGGTGGAATCATGTGCAGGACCTTCCTGCGCGGTGTCTGGGGACTGGCCAGCTCACCCCTGATCTCCGAAGACGCTATGCGCAAAGTGATCCAAAAAGCAGCCGCCAATGCCGCTTTGCTGGATTCCAAGGTGGGCAAGCCCCGGATCATCCTGCCGCAAAGATCCGCTCAAGGCGAATATCTCTTTTTCACCACCAAAGCCCGCGCCAGCATCGCCCAAAAGATCGAATATCTCAAGCATCTGGATGACTATATCGCAGAAAAATACCCTGATCTGAGCTCCCGCGGCGTCAATTTTGGCCAGCTCGACATGCAAAAGCAGATCCTCACCACAGACGGTGGAGGCTTCCTCGGCATGACTCCCCGCGCCATCATCGTCGTCTGGATGTCCATTGATCACGACGGCGAACCGATCCGGCACTATGAACTCGCTGGCGGTTTCGGAGAATGGGAGGATCACTTTGAGGATCCCAGCGAACATTATGAACTCATCGACCGCGTCTATCGTGAGCTGATGGAAAAGAAAGAAGCCGTCTGGGCACGGGCCGGAACCTTCGACTGCGTGCTGGATTCAGACCTCGCAGGCATCCTCTCCCACGAAGCGATCGGCCACACCACGGAAGCGGATCTGGTGCTCAATGGCTCCATCGCAGGAGAATACATGGATCAGCCAGTAGCCAGCCCGCTGGTCACTCTGATCGACGTCGCCAATACCTGGAACGATCAGCTCTGCCCGGTGCCCGTCTTCATCGACGACGAAGGCACCGAAGCGCAGGACTGTCTCGTCATCGAGCGCGGCATCCTCAAAAACTATATGCACAACAAGGAAAGCGCCCAAAAACTGGGATTTCCCCTGACCGGAAACGCCCGCGCCTATGCCTTTTCCGATGAACCTCTGATCCGCATGCGCAACACCATGATCGTGCCCGGCAAGGACAAGATCAAAGATATGATCGCCTCCATCGAGGACGGCTATTATCTGATCGATCCCTCAAACGGACAGGCGGATTCCACCAGCGAATTTATGTTTGGCATCACCCGCGGTTATGAGATCAAAAACGGCAAGCTGGCCAGGCCAATCAAGGAAACCACCATCGCCGGCGTCGCTTTCGACATGCTCAAAACCATCACGATGATCTCGGACGATATGCAATGGCTCTGTGCCGGAATGTGCGGTAAAAAACAACAGATCCCCGTCGGCATGGGCGGCCCCGCCCTCAAATGCAAGATCAATATCGGAGGCAGATCATGAACACCCGCAAGATGATGCCATTTGCTCTCAAAGCCCTGCTGGACAAGGGAGTCGCCAAGGTATCTCTCAGCTTTGAACAGACGGATAAGGATGAATATAACGTCAATTTCAAAGAACTGAACCTGCTCCGCAGCACTCAGAGTAATGCACTAAGTTTCAAGGCGATCCGTGACGCCAAACATGCCACCGCCACGATCAATCAACTGGACGAAGCCTCCATCCTCGAGGCAATCGAAGGGATCATGACCTCCCTAGAATCCGCAGAGCCGGATCCTGCCAACGACATTTCCCCGATGCAGGAAGCACGCGTCTGGCAGATCGGACCCATCGAACCGGATACGGACAGGATCATTTCCCGGCTTGAGGAATTCATCGCTGCGATGAAAGATCGTTATCCCCAGGTGGAATTTGACGCCCGCCTCACCCACATCAACCAATTCGCCTATTATCTGAATAGCAATGGTGTAGACTACGAACAGCAGACCGGCGGCTATCATTTCATGACCATCTTCACCGCCAAAGAAGGCCGCAAGATGTCCTCCATGAACTATACCTTCTATTCCCGGGCGGATCTGGACAGCGAACTGATGGCGGTCAACATGTCCGAGAGCTTGATCCAACAGATCACCGAGCAGACCGAAACCCAAAGCATCCCGGAAAACTTTAGCGGCGACGTCATCTTCGCTCCGTTTGAGGGCTATTATATCCTCTCAGACCTGATCGCATCCCACCTGGGTGATTCCGGATTCCTGACCAAAAGTACCCGTTTCCCGGATCATCTGGGCCAAAAGATCTTCAGCGAAAAGCTCACGGTGCGCAATTGCCCAAATGATGAATCGCTCTGCAACCGCGGAGGTTTCACCCAGGACGGCTTCCCTTCTGCTGATGCTCCGATTATTGAAAAAGGTGTGTTAAAACACTATCCCATAGGGCTCTATACCGCAAACAAAACTGGCATGACCCGCAGCACCGGACCCTGTGGAAACCTCGTCATCGAAGCCGGAGACGTCCCTCTGGAGGAGATGATCCGCAGCGTCAAACGCGGCATCCTCTGCATGCGAATCTCATCCGGCAGTCCAAACGCCAATGGCGATTTCTCCGGAGTGATCAAAAACAGCTATTACATCGAAAACGGCGAGATCCTCTATCCCATCAGCGAGACCATGCTCAGCGCCAATATCATCGATCTCTTCAGCCACATCGAAGCCGTCTCCACAGAACAATTTAACCACGGCAGCTTCAAAGCTCCCTTCATCAGGATCTCACAGGTAAATATCTCCAGGAAATAGACAGCAAAGCCCTGACCAGAGCTATATCTATGGGCGCCGATGGATCCCTGCCGAAACAGGCATGCTTTCCATCGCGCCCCTATCTCATCTCTCATCTCTTTTTTTTCGAAAAAAAACAAGCTCTCATATATATAGGGGCGACGCGAGTCAATCATTACTGTTGGATATTTCACAACACCATGTCAATCAAGCATTTGTCTCCGTATTATATATGAATATTACTATCAACTATCACCATATTCCTTGACTTCGAAATCACCCTCAAAGCACCTACTTTCGTCAGACTTTTTTCATTTTCTCCCGATGTCGGAGTTTTGGAAATTGACCAAGCCTGAAGCCTACCGGACTTCAACATAAAACACCCAAAATCCAGACTGTCTTTCCCGCGGAGGCGGGATTCCAGCCCATTATACATCAATAAGTTATACAAAGTTTATTTTGTAATGTCATAAATCAAGATAACTGCAATGGCACAACGATGAAACAGTCTCGTTAGTCAAGTCTCCAAACACGTCTACCATGTGTGCCATCATTTGCTTGAGTGAATCGAAGACACGATT
>JAUYAR010000090.1 GCA_030693415.1 Candidatus Cloacimonadaceae bacterium
TTTGGTGATCAAAACAATGAAGTTTAATGAAATTTTGTCCAAGTGGTTTTCTGCAAGCTCTGATCAGATATTCTTTTCTCTCATTAACTTATCCATTTTGTCCAAGTGATCGCTATTTGCAGATTTAAGTGACTCTTTATACCCGTCGCAACAAGGTAGATTTACATATGGGAAAGAAAGTTCTTGACGAAAGATCGGAATTTGAATTACTGTGGAATCAGGTGTTTGTGATTGTAGCAATCAGCATAAAGTATATATTGTGTGAGGCGAAGACTTGCTAACAGGTCTTCAAAGAAAATGAGAAACAATGAGTTGGAATTTACACCAACATTTGGGACTCAACTAAATCGTAGCTAACCAATGGAGTAAGAAGTGAGTATAGAACAAATCCTGAACTCAGCTAAGTTTGGTAATGCTGAAGCTCAAAATAAAATGGGTATTATCTATGTTAAAGCAGAAGATCAATCTGAATCAGGTCAGGAAGCATTTGGCTGGTTCCAAAAATCTGCATTACAGGGGCTTGCTGTTGCACAGTTTAATTTGGGTGCATGCTTTTACAACGGATTCGGTGTTGAAGAGAATCTAACAGAAGCTTGCCGTTGGTTTGCTCTATCTGCAGGAGGTGGATGTAGTGATGCACAATTTGAGATTGGTCGCTGTTATTGTTATGGACTAGGAGTGACGGAAGATTTCAAGCGTGGGTACAAATGGCTTGTTGCTGCTGGAAATATAGGACATGCTCATGCTCAACACTTGGTCGGTAAATGTTTTTTTCAAGGAGATAAAGTTGATTTAGACTATTCAAAAGCAGTGTATTGGTATAGAAAGGCTGCTGATCAGGGTTTTGCAGAGGCACAAAGGGATCTTGCGATATGCTATTTAAATGGTTTTGGAGTTAAAGAGGATAAATCTCAAGCTGCTTATTTTTACCGTGAATCTGCATTTCAAGGATATGCTGCAGCACAATATGATTTTGGATGGTGTATGGTAGCCGGGATAGGTGTTAAACAAGACAAAATACAGGGTGTAAGCTGGTGGCGAAAGGCTGCAGAGCAAAATTTTATCGATGCACAGTTGGATATGGGTAAGGCATATGAAAAAGGTTTAGGCTTAACCCAAAGCTATAAGGAATCATTATTTTGGTATTTAGTTGCAGCGGCGAATGGCAACAAGGAAGCAAAAGAAAATATGGTGCCAGTTTTTGGGGAAGTATCTGCTGAAGATCATAATGTGGTTTCTGAGAGAGCATCAATCTTTGTAGGTCTATCAAGTTTAAATCTAAAACATAGAAAAGTACAGTTTCTCAATTGATTGAAAAATGAGTAAGACAATATATAGGTCAACTTCTTTCAATTCCATGACTAAATCGAATTATCCACTTGTAGCGGTAGAAATTATTATTTGGGAAGATGGGTTAAGAGTATATACTTATGATATCGGTTTTGAGCCTCCATTTTATGATATTTGCGTTGATCCGGCCCCTTTTAGCCCTGTTAGACCACCTTACACTAAGGAAAAGGGAATTAAAATTCTGGAGGAGAAAGGAATTTTTGCGGAAAACTGGGTTTATGTTGACAATCTTCTGGCGTATGAATGTAATGCACTTATCAGGTCGGATATCCGTTCTGATATCCGAAAAATTTTCGGTTACGAGGATGAACTTCCAAAACCTATAAGTCGCGCTGTTGGACTATCAGCGGTTAATACGTTATCAAGATTCTCAGGACAACCCGCAAACATACAAATTAAGTTTTTGGAAAAATGCACAAAAGAAATTGAGGATGGCATTAACATGCTTATGATGTTTCCCAAAACAGAAGAAATAGACGAATTAAGGGCTTTCACAGGCAACGGTTTGCTTCAATTTCATATGCTAAGCGAAAACAATCGTGCTGGGTTTGTTCTCGACAATCAATTTTACAACATAGCTCTCGTTACAATAATTGAAACCGAATACATGTGTATGCTTTTTGATTTCTCGAGCAAATATTGCCTTAGTAAGGGAGTAATCACAGAACTTATAATTAATTTACCTAAATATAATCGGACCTACATTCTTAATAGTAGTGGATTGGCATGAAATTGGGATCCTAATATTTGTATGGAGTAGTAGTAAAATATCTTAAACAAGTTCTCTTGACCAAAACTCCTAATCTATAAGATGGACTCTATGAGCTTAAGTCTTGTCTGGTGGGGCAGAAAAGAGTAGCTTTAGAGCAACAACTTCAACTTTATCAACCGCAATGTTTTTGACCTTGATGACTCTTCCACAAACGAAATCATGTATATTGTTGAAGCCGCCAAAGGCATGGAACTGTAGACAACTCTGAGTTCAGTGAAGTGTCATTACCCTCAACGTTATCCGCTTTCTTAATCGCCTCGATCGTGCCAACCATTACTGAGCAGTTCTTTCAATGCCGAACTGAATTCCCTGAGTACCGACCGCGTGAAGGCGAAGTGCCCCGTTCTTTGGTAATATACCGCAAAGCAATTTAGCATACAAGCTCGGGATTCCGGTCTCCCAGCCGGCTGGCCATTAAACACGAACCACTAACTTTTATGAATCCCATAATACATAAAATGGTTGAATAATTTGAACAGTCTCGTATTTTTTAAATCATCTTCCCACGGAAATGTCTTGACAAATTGACGAGGAATATTTTGACTAATACAAGAGCGTAGATTTGCACTGGCAAATCCGCCATAGTATTGTAATTGGTAGCCAGACAAGGAGATAAAAATGAAGTATTTCAGAAAGCTGACCGGAGAGAAGTGTTATCTTTCGCCGATTTCGATCGACGATGCTGAAAGATACACTGAATGGGTGAACGATCTCGAGATTGGGCAACTCATGCTCTTATCCTCCACCGTGATCGATATCGATCGCGAACGTGAAACGCTAAAAGAACTGATGAAAAAGGACATTGTCTTTGCCATCGTGGAGAAAGACACCAACAAGGTAATCGGAAATTGCGGATTACACATGGTCAACGAAGTGCACCGCCGCGCCTGTTTCGGCATTTTCATCGGTGAAAAAACCTATTGGAATCAAGGCATCGGCACAGAAGCCACAGCCCTGATCCTGGATTATGGCTTTAACATCATGAATCTCAACAATATCACCCTCGAAGTGGTGGCATATAACCATCGCGCCATCCGCTGCTATGAAAAGGTCGGATTCAAATATATCGGCACCCGGAGAAACTACGTCTATATGGCGGGAAAATATCACGACGTGATGATCTACGACATCCTGGCGAGTGAATTCGAGAGCCCTTATGTAAAACGCGTTTTTGAGCTCAGCACCAGTGACGAAGCGGGACGCAGCAAGATCACGATCGTCTAAATGTTTCGAAATATCAAGGGACAGGATCACGCTCTGCAAATCCTGAGCACGGCGATCGACAACGACCGCATCGCTCAGGCATATCTCTTTCATGGCATGAGCGGAGTGGGCAAATTCACCACCGCGCTCTATTTTGGGATGGCGCTCAATTGCCTCTCCAAGAACGAATTCCGCCCCTGCGGAGTCTGTTCCTCCTGCCATAAATTCCTCTGCTTGGATCATCCGGATTTCATCTACGTTTTCCCCACGCCGAATCTGCAACTCACTGCCGAGGGAGAGATTAAGAAAAAGGAAGTCCGGGTGGAATATGAAGCTTTTTTCAAAAACAAAATTGAAAGCCCCTGGCTGGATTTCTATTTCAGTTCCGGCACGGAGATACGTAAGGACAGCATCGCAGGTTTGATCAGACGTCTCGAGATCTCAAGCTATGAAGCAATCTACCGGGTTTGCATTGTTGAAGACGCGGAAATGATGAACATCCCCACTGCGAATTCATTTCTTAAAACTCTTGAAGAACCGCCGAAAAACACCGTCATCATCCTGGTCACAAACCGTCTTTCGATGCTGTTGCCGACGATCCAATCCCGCTGCCAGCCCATCTATTTCAAACCCCTTACCAGAGGCGTGATCGAGCAACTTCTCAGAGATAAATTCGATGCCGAACACGCTCTTGCGCGAACCGCTTCCCGCATCGCCAACGGCAGCGTCAAAAATGCCGTGAGAATGCTGCAGGGAAGCGCAGGGGTGATTCGTGAGCTTGCTTTCGAGCTTTTCGATCTGGCATATCGGGATCAGGAATATGCCTTTCTCAATTTTTCACTTCGCATCCGCGAGCAGCTCAACGCCGCTTTTCTGGCTGATCTGATCTCCTGCGTCGCTTTTATTGTGAGCGACATCTGCATTTTCGGCAACAACCCGGAAGAGATCACCAACGTCGATAAATATGAGCTATACAAAGCATTGAAGCAGGACGAAGAAGCATTTTCCGAAGCCGCGCCGGAATTTCTCATCGCGCTTGAGGATCTGAAGCGCAAGATCGACGGCAACGTGAACCAATATCTCATCCTCGTGGGACTCTTTATGCGCTTCAGAAAACTATTTCGGGATACGCGCTGAGCCATGTCCCAAAAGAAGCTCCTGCGCAATATCGGCATGATGTCTTCTGCGGTTTTTATCAGCCGTATCGTTGGACTCCTGCGTGATACCGTGATGGCATATTTCTTTGGGACGACCTATCTAAACGACGCTTTCATCGTAGCATACAAGATCCCGAACCTACTGCGCGGACTGTTTGGCGAAGGAGCGCTTTCCGCAGCTTTTGTTCCCCTCTACAACGAGATCGGTATCAAACGCGGCAGGGAGGATCAGTATCGCTTTGCTTTGCAGGTGCTTTCCATCCTGTCTTTGGCGCTCATGATCCTCACTTTTTTCGGTGTCATTTTGGCGCCTTGGATCGTGCGGATCCTCTATCCCGGGCTTGCGGAACACACCAAGGTGCTGGCTGTATCGCTCTCCCGCATCATGTTTCCTTATCTCTTTTTGATCGGGCTTTCATCCACGATGATCGCCATCCTCAATTCCCACGACTATTTCTTTATGACCGGGCTCTCATCGGCATTGCTGAACATTGGCATGATCGCCACGATCCTGATTCCCTATGCTCTTGGGGTGCGTGGCGAAGCGTTGGTTTACTGGGCTGGCTGGGGAGTTTTCTTTGGCGGAATCCTGCAAACGGCGATCAATTTTCCCTTTCTCAAGCGGATCGGCTATCGTTTCGCAGCACGGATCAAGTTTTCAGGAGAAGCGATCACGGCTTTATGGAGAAGGTTTTTACCCTCCATGATCGGCGTCGGTATTCGTGAGATCAACATACTGGCAGACAGCCTGATGGCGTCTTTTCTGGTGGTGGGAAGCATTACGGCGCTGGAATATGGTAACCGCCTCGTGCATCTGCCCATGGGCATTTTCGCCATTTCCACCGGCATGGCTCTGCTGCCGTTATATTCAAGGAACGTCACCGAAAAGAAGTTTGAAGAGCTCTCGCAGAGCATGCGTTTCAGTGCGATCACCCTCGCCTATGTGATGATCCCCGTCACGATGCTGATCTTTGCCTTGGGCGGAGACTTTGTCTATCTGCTTTTTCAACGCGGCGCTTTTGACGCACGGGCGAGTTTGATGACGCAGCAGGCGCTTTTCTTTTATTCCATTGGATTGCTTTTTTATAGTCTGAATCAGACGATCACACCGCTGTTCTATGCCAATAAGGATACCCGCACGCCGGTCAAGATCGCCGCTGCGATGGTGACTCTCAATATCACCCTAAACTTTATCCTGATGCAATTTATGCAGCATCGCGGGTTGGCACTTTCCACTTCCATTACCGCCGCCACAAACTATTGCGTCCTACTTTACCACATTCGCAAAAAGCTGCCGCAGATAGATTTTTCCGGAATCTGGACAAACATCCTCAAGGCGATCGTTATCTGTGCCGTGATCTATATCCCAATCGCTTTGCAGGGACGCTATATCGTGGTTTCCGGCAAGGGCATGGTGCTGCTCAGGGACGTCATCGTCACCTCCGTCAGCTTTCTGCTCTTCTATCTGTTGGGGCTGCTTTTCAATCTCGCCTATCTGAAGGAATCGACAAAACGGGTATGGAACAGATTCACCGGCAGATAAAGGAAAAGATCGCCTTTTTACCTGATCAACCCGGCATCTATATCTGGAAAAACGCCGAAGCAGACGTCATCTATGTGGGCAAGGCGTCCTCCCTGAACCATCGCATCAAGTCCTATCTTTCAGGTGGGCAGAAGGATATCAAGACTCAGCAGTTGGTCAAAAACATCGCCGATTTGGAATACATCATCACCAACAGCGAAAATGAGGCTTTCCTTCTCGAAGCGACACTGATCAAGCGCTACAAGCCCAAATATAACGTCATGCTCAAGGACGACAAACGCTATCCATTCGTGAAAGTCACTCTGAGAGAAGCATTTCCGCGCATCCTCGTGAGCCGCGATCCCGTCAAGGACGGCTCCCGCTTTTTCGGTCCTTTCACGGATGCCCGCTCTTTGCGTTCGACGCTCCGAAACCTCGAATGGGTCTTTCCAATCCGCACTTGCACAAGGATCATCCCCGCGGACAAGATCAAATTTACGACCGCCTGCATCAATTATCAACTAAGAAAATGCCCCGCTCCCTGCATCGGCGCGATCTCCAAAACTGATTACGCGCGCATCGTGAAGCGCCTGACGGACTTTTTCGACGGCAAATATCAGGATATCCTCGAAGAAATCCGTGGTGAAATGAATGCCCTTTCCGAAACGATGCAATTTGAACAAGCGGCGGTGATGCGGGATCGGATCATCGCCATCGAACGCATCCAGAAACGCCAGACGGTTTTTTATGCCGACAACCGCAACGTTGATATCATCGGTTTCTATATGGAGGACGGCAAAGCCATCTGTCTGGTGCTTAGGATGACTCAGGGCGCCATCGTCAATCAGGAAAACTATCCCCTAGCAAATATCGAACACGCGGACGCGGATGAACTGTTAGCTTCCTTTCTCAAGCTCTATTATTCCGGTAAGGAGGAGCTCCCTTCGGAAATCCTGCTCCCCCACGAACCATCGGATTTTGCCGATCTGAACATGTGGCTGAAAGGAAGATTGACCCTTCCCCAGCGTGGCGAGAAAACCAAGCTCCTCGCCATGGCAAAGCGCAACGCATTCCATCTGATCGAAGAACAAAAGCTTGCCCATCTGCGCAAAGCCAACCGCACCGTTTTCCCCATCCAGGAACTCAAGGAACAGCTTCGCCTGCCGCGTCTGCCACGCAAGATGGTTTGTATGGATATCTCCACGATCCAGGGCACGGACACTGTCGCCTCGGCGGTCTTTTTTGAAAATGGCAAACCCCAAAAGAAGTTTTATCGCCGTTTCATCATCCGTTCCATCGATACTCAAAACGACTATGCCGCGCTTCAGGAAACGCTTGAGCGCTTCATTCTCGAGATCGGTAAAGATCCCGAAATGCATCCCGATCTCATTATCATCGATGGTGGAAAAGGACAGCTTGCCGCCTGCAACGAGATCCTGCAAACCTCACAATTTTCAGAAACTCCGATGATCTCTCTGGCAAAAAGAGCGGAGGAGATATTCAGACCCGGCGGAGGCGAATCCGTTATCCTGGCAAGATCATCCTCGTCTTTGCGTTTACTAATCAATATCCGAGACGAAGCGCACCGCTTTGCCATAGAATTTCACCGTAAACGCCGCTCAAAACGCACTCTGATCAGCGAGTTGGAAGATATCCCCGGCATCGGCGAGCAAACCAAATTCTTGCTGCTAAAGGAACTCGGTTCCGTGAATAATATCCGTACCGCGAATGTCCAAACCCTGGCTTCCGTCAAAGGCATCGGAGAAAAAACCGCGATTGCGATTCACGCCTATTTTCATACCGAGCAAGCTACTACAAAATAAACGATCCAATGCCGAATACGGGAAACCGAATTCCGCACCCCATTGGGAAACCGAACGCTGATTCGGCTGTGGTTTGCTAACCCAAGTTTCGCATGAAAAATGTGTTTTTAGTCATTTTGGAATCGTAACTCATTGAAAAACAGTATTTGAGTTTCGGAAAACAGCCAATTAGTGTCCAAAATCAGGGCTTTGCAGGAAAAATATATATTGACAGCTTCAGCGCCTGGATTTTCTGGGATTCATGTTTATAAGAAAGAAGATCATTCACAGCTCGCGTACCGGTAATAGTCACACCTATTACCAGTTGATTGAGTCTCGCAACACCGAGAAGGGTCCC
>JAUYAR010000091.1 GCA_030693415.1 Candidatus Cloacimonadaceae bacterium
AACTCGTATGGCGAGAGTGGAGACGAACATGAAGCTGCTTCTGGGCGTCTCCACTACCCAGTTCTTCATGCTGATCGGCGTTGCCATCAAGATGTTCTTTGGACAATAGAAAAGGAAAATACTAAAATGAAGCGAGAACCCCAACTCAGCTATAAACAACTGCGGCAGATACTCTGCCTCACGATCTCCAATACGACTCTGAAAGCCAAGCTGGAGGACTTCCTCTCCGGCAAGGTAACCAAGGTCAGTGAAGTGGAACTGCTGGAGATAATCTCCCAGTCGGAAGCCGATAAAGAGCTTATCCGCATCATCTCAGGAAGTGAACCTGACGATATGGATGCACTCGAAGCACTGGAGCATATCTCTGCTTTTTTCGTCTATATCAGAGCCAGCAAAGAGAGATTCAGCGCTTGGCTCGGGAGTTTCGGATTAGCGGTCAAGGCGCAGGCAAATACCCCTACGAGAGCTTCGAAATGATTATGCGTAAGCTTGGCTTCACTACTGAAGACTTTGCTAACCTCACTCTGCCTGAGCTATTCCTGCGGCTCTGCCTGACAAGTATGACAGGAGACATCTCATGGATGCACTGATCGGCTGGATCGGAGGTAAACGCCTCCTCCGTAAAACTATCTCACAATACGTACCCAAGGACATTCAGGGCTACATCGAACCCTTCGGTGGTGCAGCCTGGATGCTGTTATTTAAAGACAAGTGGGGCGACCTGGAAGTCTATAACGATCTCGACTATCGCCTGGTCAACCTCTTCCTGCAGGTGAAGTATCATCCTGATGAACTGATCAAAGAACTGGACTTTCTGGTTGCCAGCCGCAAGCTCTTTGGTGACATCCTCAAGCAGGAAGGCTTAACAGAAATACAGCGGGCTGCCAGGTTCATGTTCCTGATCACGAGATCATTCGGCTCAAAGGGTGACAGTTTCGGCACCTCTCAGAAGCGAGGTACCTCCAGCATGTATAACAGACTGGAACGCATCAAAGAATTGCATAGACGATTAGATATGGTAATCATTGAGAACCTCTCTTATGAGAAGGTTATCGAGAAATACGATACCAAGACTAACTTCTTCTATTGTGACCCACCTTACATGCTGGGCTATACCTATGAGAACTCCAAACAGTTCAGTCATGAAGCCCTGAGATACATCCTCAAGAACATCAAGGGCAGGTTCATCCTATCATACGATGACAACCCGGATGTACTCAAGCTCTACAAGGGCTACGACATCAGGCATGTCACCAGAACCAAGGGCATCAACCGCAAGGAAGGTAAATCCGATTTCAATGAAGTGATCATCGCCAACTTCGACCTCATAGACATCGATCCGGAAGCCACGAAAGCAAAACCCAAAACCACCCGAGAGATCAGGGGGATATCGTGAATAGCATCATCTCCTGGGTAGGCGGCAAGAGACTTCTGAGAAAGAAGATACTGCCACTCATACCCAAGCATGACATATACTGCGAGGTCTTTGGTGGTGCTGCCTGGATACTCTTCGGGAAATCTCCCGATAAGGAATATTGGCAGACCGGACCCAAGAGCAGATACACAGAAGTCTATAACGATATCAATGGTGATCTGGTGAACTTCTGGAGATATATCAAACAGCATCCTGAAGCGTTTGTGACGGAGTTGAATCAGTACTTGGTATCCAGGGAGATGTTCGACAGCTTTGCCCAACACCCACCTAAAACCGAGCTTGAACGAGCCATCCGCTTCTACTTCCAGTTATCCTGCAGCTACGGCTCCCGGTCAAAGAACTTCTGCATCATGCAGGGCTACAAGTATATGCCACTGCGTAACCTTGAGAAGGTGAAAGCAGCCTCAGATCGGCTCAAGCAGGTGATTATCGAGAAGCAGGACTTTGAGAAGATCATTGCCCGCTTTGACACACCCAATACCTTCTTCTACTTAGACCCCCCCTACTACACCAAGGAGCATCTATACGACAGAGAAGACGCAGACGCCTTCACCAAGCATGAAGAGCTTGCTGCCGCACTGAAGAACATCAAAGGGAAGTTCCTGTTATCCTACAACAACGACCCTTACATCCGCACACTCTACCAAGGCTTCACCATTGATGAAGTCGAAGCGCAATACACCGTCTCCGGTGCATTCCAGACTGAGACGGAACTGCTGATCAGGAATAACTAACTCCACATTTCAATGTCTTTATTTGGGAAAACCTTCTTAATACTCTCCATTAAAGTATGTTTGAACATGATTGGATTCATTGTTTCGAATATCATTCTGGTTGTTTCAGGGGTGTTTAATTCACGGTACAGTAATTCACCTTCAAATAGTGAGAACTTTACATACTCTTCAGTTCGATCATTATTCCAATATGATGTTTCACAGATATCATATTGGATACCATCAACTTTGATGCTCAATCCAATCTCATTCCATAATAATTCATTGTCCATACGACACCTCATAAGTAATAATAGTGGCAGTTTAAAAGCCTTAGTTAATCAGTCAATAGAAATATGCCTGACTTAACATTCAAACTCATTCTCGTCACAGACGATGCCAATCTCAAGCTTGCCGAAGTCAAGCAGGAGGCGGAGTCCACCCAGTCGGTGGTGGAAAAGCCCGCTGCGGTTAAGATATCAGCTGAACAGGCTCTGGCTACTATTCGTGATGTGAAGATCGCTGTCGATGGAGTGATCCAGGTAGTCGGTGGTCTGGTGCGTTCCATGAATGGTCTGCTTGATGCATCATTGGCTCAGAGACAAGCGGTTACTTTGGCGAAGATAGCCTTTGGAGAAGCTGCGGCTGAGATGGGTGAGTTTGCCTCTGCCATGCAATCTTTGACCAACTTCGAGGATGATCAACTGCTGGCTTTGATGTCCAAGCTCTCTCAGACCTTCAAACTGAACAAGGATGAGATACAACAGTTGGTGCCACTCCTCCTGGACTTTACTGAGGCCAATAAAGCTACCGGGATGAGCGTGGAGTCCGCCTTTGACCTCATGGGTCGGGCATTGAATGGTCATACTGAGATGCTGGGTCGCTATGGCATCGAGCTTGATGATACCCGGCTTAAGACCGAGGGGGTGTCCTACCTGGTTGAGAAGCTAGGTGAGGACTATGGTGGTACCGCTATTGCTCTGGCTGACCTGCGCTTACAGAATGCCAATGCCTGGGGAGATATCCAGGAGACCGTTGGCGATATGCTTACTGTCCTGATCAATCCTCTGCTGCAGGGGCTTAGGTGGTTGATGGATGCCTATCAGAGCCTATCTCCGGTCATGCAAGGCTTCGTTGCAGGGATAGTAGTTGCCATCCCCTTGATCGGTACTGTGACCACGGCTGTTATAACCCTTACTGCTGCCTATCATGCACTGAGAGTAGCGATGAACCCGGTGGCAGGTATTATCGGGTTAGCTGTGGGTGCTCTGTCAGCTCTCGGACTTGGGCTGGCAGCGGCATCAGTTAAGACTGATGCTGTTACTTCGGCTCAGAAGTCCATGAAGGATGAGATCAAGGATTGTGGTAAACAAGTATCTGTTGAAGCCGAGAGGTTCTCCTTACTGGCTTCCCGGCTCTTGGAACTGCGGTCTCAGACCACCCTTGCCAATGCCGATAAGACCGAGATGAAGAACATCATCCGGTCACTAAATGAGAACTACTCAGAGTACTTAGGCAATATCAATCTGGAGACCTCATCCTATAATAACCTGGCTACTGCCTTGCGTAACGCTTCCGATGCACTGGTGCAGAAGAAGATAGCCGAAGTCTATGGAGAGAAGTATAATGCCCAGATCAGGAAGGTAGCCGAACTGCAGATCGAGATCGACTCCCAACAGGCTGAAGTAGATAGAGTCCGAGCCCGTAAACAGCAGTTGATGAACTCAGTCGATTGGGAGTTCCTGACCAGTGACCGTAATGCGATGGGCTTCAATCCTGCCTCTTACTTCGGTAATGATGGCGAGTGGCTTAAGCTGGAAAGACGTTTGAACCAGTTCGGTGCCTTGACCGGGCAACTGCAATCTGCCAAGAATGACCTGCAGCAGATAGGGCAAGCTTATCGTCAGGCAATGCTTGATGCTCCAGACCTTACCTTTACTCCTACATCTAATACCGGTTCTGGGGGAGGTAGAAATGCTGGTAGTAATGACTATGATAAACGTCAGCGGAAACTGGAGCAACTGGCTCAACTGCAGCAGAAGTATGATACACTCGCCATAGATGATCTTGTAGCCCGAAAGCAGAAGGAATTGGAGATAGAGCGGGATGCAGAGCTTGCCAAGGCTCAGTCCTTGGGGGCATCTGAGACTCTTCTGCAATCGATTAGGGATCACTATGCCGATGAGTCGGTGCGAGTGGAGCGGGAAGCTGCTGATGCCAGAACCAAGGCACTGGAAGCTCAGGCTGACGAGGATAGACGGATAGCCGAAGCCACTGCCCGGGAAAGACAGAGATTAGCAGAGGAAGATCAACGCAGGCAGGAAGAGTTGGCAGACACCCGCTTTGAGTTCTCTCAACGTAGCCTGGAGCTATTAGACAGAACCTGGGATGCCGAACTACGAGCCATCGACCAATATTATGCCAAACGTAGAGAGAAGCTGCTTGCAGCAGGATTCACGGAACAGCAGATCACTGCCCAAAGCGAAGCTGCCAAGGCTCGGATCAGGAATGACTATGAGATGCGCAACCTGCAGGGTGCTCAACAGATCATGCGAGACATTGCCAAGACCAGTGAGATCTTCGGCAAGAAAGGCTTTGCCATGTGGAAGACCCTGGCTATCGGACAGGCGATGATCGATACCTATGCAAGTGCTACAGCAGCCTATAAGGCTATGGTGGGTATTCCCGTAGTAGGCCCCGGGCTGGCTGTAACCGCAGCAGCCGCAGCCATAGGTGCCGGGCTTGCCAATATAGCTGCTATCCAGGCAACTGAGCCTCCCAAAGCTCAGACTGGCGGTCTCTTAGTCGGCAAGTCCCACAATGAGGGTGGTATCCTGATTGAAGCAGAAGGTGATGAGTATGTCACTGCCAAGGATAGAGTCAAAGCTCTGGGTAGAAACCTGTTTGACTTCCTCAACTTCGCACCCATTGAAAAGGTGAAGCTTGCCTTTGCCGGACTGCCGATTCCCTCAGTGCCCATGCCTGCCAACCTGGGCTCATATTATGGCTCAGGTGGCGGTATTAGTGACGGTGGGGGTATAACTGCGCTGCTCAACATAATGAGCGAAATGCGGGATCAGATGATAACCCTGACC
>JAUYAR010000092.1 GCA_030693415.1 Candidatus Cloacimonadaceae bacterium
AACACCTTGGCATACATAGCTGCGGGGGATTGGAAACGGGCTGCCAATGGCATGCTGGCATCCAAGTGGGCAAAGCAGGTTGGTCGCAGGGCGATTGAACTAACCGAGCTGATGAGGAAAGGTAAGTGATACCGATCCCGGTTGAGATTGATGCCATGCTATCCATCCTTAACCTCCCCAAGGAGATGGGTGATAACGGCATCTTCAAAGAACATAAGGCTGTCGTCATGGAGACGATAAGAACTCTCGTCTTACCAGAGCACTACAACCGGGCTATCCAGGACGATATGCCGGAGGAAGAGCCGTTTCTGATCTCTTTTCGTTTTGGGTTCTGTTTCCTGATGCTGCACAGTACATGTGAGTTTCTCAATTTGAAGACCCTGGGCGAGGGACTCGTCAAGACAGTAGGGAGGATTAGACCAGTCTGCCACCGAACTGCTCACAGGGAGCGAAATAGACGCATTCAAAGTCAATCTTGAACTGAGAGCATTGACCATCCTGCAAGCCTATCTCAATCCTACCGGTATGCAGAGATTGGATGAGCTTAAACCCAGACCTCCAAGAGTGATCCGGGTGGGAGTGATCTGATGCCTGATAGCTATACCACTCCAGATGAACTGATGCGAGAGATTTACTTGGCTATCTATGCTGCCTTGGAGAGCAGGCTGCACTTAATCGGTTCTGTGATTGATGCCGATTCACGCAAAGAGATATTGGCACAGCAGATTTACGATAAGGGCGACTTCTATGGCAATACCGGGTATTTAGTTGAGACACAGCTTTCCGGCATGACTCTCAGGGTCGGTTCCAATGTCAAACATGAACCTTTCGTTTTGGGCGGTAAGGTGCCTTCCTGGACTCCGATTGCTCCACTGATCGCCTGGGTCGAACGTAAGCACCTGTCTTGGACTGATAAGGAGACAGGTAAACTGCTGACCGTAGCCGAGATCGCTTATCTCATCCGGGGCAAGATCAAACGGGAAGGCATAGCTGCCCGTAATGTATTCGCTTCAGTAATCGCTAACCGTGAGCAGTGGATATACCAACAATTGAACGATATAGAGGTGAGTCTATGAACCCCCATGATAAGTTTATAGCAGACCGGAACCGGATAGTGGATGCCCTTAAGTTTTCTGATATTCCGACCATCCAGTTCAACAAGGATGCAATACCTAAGCAGTTGCCCTGTGCTATCGTAATTCTGGACTCTGAGACAGGCAAGAATGGCACTTCAAGACAGTACGTTAGCACTGATCTGGCTTGGACAGTATTCCTGATCGTCAATGCTCAGAATGTGGATGATCCAGATTCCGACTTGTATCAACTCAAAGAGAAGTTTCGCTCTTTCTATCTCAAGTTGATGAACCAGGACCTACCCATTGTGGAATATTATACCAGCCGCATCGATGGCACTCGCATGGTCAGAATAGCCAAGATAGACCTGCTGAAGAGCGGTACCGGAGCATCTTCATGAAAGTAATGCGACTGGGAGGATATACCCTGGCTATCAGTTCTGTCAGTGAACTCCTGGAGACCAAATACAAGACTGAGCCGATTGACTTATCCAAGTGCAGCCGAGTCGGTAAGCAGAGGTAAATTAACTAATGTTGTATTGGCAGTTACAGTAAACGCATTAGATTGCTTGGGGTAATAGAAGTTAACTGTCCCGGGTTGGAACAGCTCGCATTCCACATAGTACTGCCCAGGTGGTAAAGCGGTTGCCAC
>JAUYAR010000093.1 GCA_030693415.1 Candidatus Cloacimonadaceae bacterium
CATAATCGTGTCTTCGATTCACTCAAGCAAATGATGGCACACATGGTAGACGTGTTTGGAGACTTGACTAACGAGACTGTTTCATCGTTGTGCCATTGCAGTTATCTTGATTTATGACATTACAAAATAAACTTTGTATAATATAGTTGCGGATATGCTATGCTACGAAGGGGTGTTGAACTTGGTGAGATATTCCTCGATCTCCGCGACGTCTCTGGCAAAGCCATGTTTGCCCATCAGGGCATAGGTGGCGATCTTTCCAGCTTCGACGCCGGGTTGATCCAAGGGATTGATGTGCAATAATTTGCCTGTGAAGACGGTCATAATCTCATAGAGCATGATAAATTCGCCTACGTGGAAGGCGTCGATTTGAGGGAAGACGAGGTTGCAATTTGGGCGTCCGGCTTTCGTGAGGGCAATTTCCGTGGCGCTGCGTTCGGCATTAAGCAACGTGGAAAGTTTCTTGCCTCCGAGGTAGCTCACTTCTTCGCGGTCGGGATGCAGGTTTGGGATGATGAAATCGTGAGTGAAATTTTCCACGGTGATGAAAGTGAATATCTTGTCGTTCGGGCCTTCAGTATAAAGCTGTACCTGTGAATGCTGGTCGGTGGTGCCGAGTGCCTTGACGGGAGTTTGACCAACCATGATCTCACGTCCGCGCACGTCATAGCGCTTGCCGAGGCTCTCCGCCCAAAGCTGACGATACCAATCCGCAAGATCAAAGAGCGCATTTGAATAGGGCATCATCACCGCAATGTTCTTGCCGCCGCGATAATAGAGATAATGCATCAAGCCACATAGATATGCGGGATTGGAATAGATATCCGTGCTACAGCAGCGATCCCGCATGGACGCGGCGCCTTTAAGAAGCCCGGAAATGTCGATGCCGACAAAAGCGGATGAGACGAGCCCCACATCCGTGAGTACGGAAAATCTGCCGCCGACGTTGTCCGGAACTATAAAAGACTGATATCCCTCGGAATTGATGACCTGCCGTAGAAAGCCCTTTTCACGATCGGTAGTGATTACTATGCGTCTTTTGAAATCCTGCGGAAAGCGCTTTTTTACGATCTCGGCGAGGATCATGTATCCTGCCATGGTTTCCGCGGTGGTGCCGCTTTTGGTGATCACGTTGAAGATCGTGGTCTCGAGGTTGATCTGCTGGAGGATTTCATGTAGTAGGACGGGATCGACGTTGTCATAGACAAAGAGCTTCTTCTTGAGCTTCGCTTCAGTGCACAGAGCGGAATATAGCGCTTTGTTGCCCAATGCCGAACCGCCGATGCCGATGACGACCATTGTATCAAAGCCGGCATCGAGGTTTTGGACAAAATCGGTGATATGAGTGATGTCAATCTCCGGAAGCTCATAGAAGCCAAGGAGATCCGCCTTGCGGTCGGCAATGATCTCTTCGTGCGCCTGCAGGCAGTTGGCATAAAAATCGGGCACCCGCTGGATGGGGATGGCGTTGTCGAGATAGTCGTTTTGAAACAGATTGCGATATTCAAAGCGCAGCATAGAGTTATCTCCTATATCTGGTAATATGGTGCAAGTGTTTTGAAGACAAGGGTTTCTATTTCCGGTAGCGTGATGGTTTCGGGAAGTTTTTTGATGACACTATCAAGGGTGTCGTCACAGTGGGAAATGATGTTTTTGACCCGGAAATAAGCAGTGGGATTGATGCTCAACTCATTGATTCCCAAGCCAATGAGCAGTGGGACGTATTCGTCTATCGATGCCATCTCCCCGCAGACTGATACTGGAATCGAGTTCTTGCGCGCGGCGTTGATACTAAACCGAATAAGGTTGATTACCGCGGGATGATGCTGAATGTATTGCGATGAAAGGTTTTCGTTGTTGCGATCGACCGCGAGGGTATATTGGACAAGGTCGTTGGTGCCAATGCTGAAGAAATCGCACACGTGGGCAAGTTCTTCTGCACAGAGCGCGGCGGAAGGGACTTCGATCATCACTCCGAGATCGATGTCCGTGTCATAAGTTTCGCCCTTGCCGTCAAGTTCTTTCATGCATTCCAGCACAATTGCGCGGGCTTTGAGAAAATCCTCGGAATCATTGATCATGGGAAACATCACTTTGATGTTGCTATCGGTTGAAGCGCGCAGGATGGCACGGATTTGGGTTTTGAAGACTTCTTTGTGTGCCAACGAAAAACGGATGCCGCGGCAACCGAGATAAGGGTTTTCCTCACGCGGTGAGGGGATCAGATGGGTAAGCTTGTCTCCGCCAAGATCGAATGTGCGGATGGTGACAGGATGTGGAGCCATTTTTTTGGCGATGCCGGTGTAGATCTGATACTGCTCTTCTTCGGTGGGAAGATGCTTTTTTCCCATATAGAGAAATTCGGTGCGAAAGAGTCCGATGCCGTCTGCTTTCAGCTCAAGAATACGATCGATCTCCTGTGGCAGCTCGATATTGCACATCAGCTTGATCCGTCGCCCGGAAAGAGTTCTTGCGCTCTGCCCGGCGGCGCCTTTCAGCTCTTCCTGCTGTCGGTCATATTTTTCCAACAGCTCGCGGTATTGATTGAGCGTCGCCTCGTCCGGAGAGATGATCAGGCGGGAATTGAGGGCATCGATGATCAGCGTTTCATCTTCCTCGACAAGTTCAAGAAGTTGGGGGATCGCGGAGAGAGCGGTGATATTCATAGCGCGGGTGAGTATCGAGGCGTGGGAATTGTAAGCTCCTCGTTCCGAACAATATGCGGGAATATTGAAGCTGGCAAAATTGGTCACCTGGCTGGGAGATATTTCTTGCACAATGGCGATCTGATCCGGTTCCCAGGCTGAATAATCCTCACCCGTGTCTCCCAAAAGGCTGCCCAGGAGACGATGCGCCACGTCTTTGTAGTCCACCGCGCGCTGGGCAAAGAAATCGTTGTCTAATTCGCGAAATTGCTGCACGATCTGATTGAAGGCATTGAGCACAGCCTGGGGAGCGGAGCTGGACTTTTCCTTTAGTTCATGTTCAAGCAGGGCAAGCACTTCGGGATCGCGGAGGATGAGCTGATGGATGCGGATGATGTCCTTGTCCGTTTCGCTGATTTGATATTGATCGAGATAGTTCTGGATGTCGCTTTCCACCAAATCGATGGCGGATAAGAGTAATTCCAGCTCGGATTCGCGTTCCTCCTCGACGATCTGCGTCTTTTCAATGTGATATTTTCTGCACCGGATCAGTTTTGCCCTACCAATGAAAACCCCGGGATTGATCGATAGACATTCCAGAACGCGCATGTCAGTTTTCCGTTATATCTTGGATCGGCATCAATCTTCTCCGAAACCGCTGGCGATGAGAGTGCTGATCTCTTCCAAAAGATATTCCTCGTCCACGCCGTCGGCGATCAGATTGAGCGAGGCGCCGCATTCCGCGGCAAGCATCATCACGCCCATGATGCTTTTGCCGTTCACTTTCATGCCGTCCTTTTCGATGAAAAATTCAGAGCGGTATTTGGTGGCGGCTTTGACCATCAGGGCGGATGGGCGTGCGTGCAAGCCAAGTTTGTTCGTAACCTTAATCGTTTTTCGATTCATCGATTCCGGCTCTGTTGTCCAATTGCTTTTGCAGAGTCTGTTTTCGTATCTCTTCGTGGACACGTTGGTTAAAATCCTCAGCGGCGTCATAACCGACGCTCTTAAGGATCATATTCATCGCCGCCACTTCCACAATAATGGAAACGTTTTTACCGGGGGAAACGGGAAGATAGATGATGGGAATCTTCACGCCGAGGTGTTCGGCATAGTTATTGGTAAGTCCCATACGCTCATAATCCATGTTTTCCTGCCATGGCATGAGTTCGATCTGCAGATCGATATCCTTTTGTCGGCGCACTCTCTCAATGCCAAACATGCGTTCAATGTTGACGAACCCGACTCCGCGGATCTCCATAAAGTGTCCGAAATCGCGTCCGGATTTGCCGATCAGCCGGTCTTCGAGGAAACGGATGGTGATGAGATCGTCGCCCACGAGGCTTTGTCCGCGGTGGACAAGATCGAGCGCGCATTCGCTTTTGCCGATGCCACTCTTTCCGGTGAGCAGGATTCCCAAGCCGAAAACGTCCACCAAGGTGGCGTGGATGGTCTTTTCCAGAGCGAAAAGATCCTGCAGATAGCGGGTGAGCTGTTGGATCAACTGGATCGTGGAAAAGCGGCTGGAAAGCAGCGCGATATTGAGATCGTTGGCGATATATTCAATCACGGGGGGAAGGGTCAAGCCCTTGGAAACGATCACGCAGGGAATGTCCGTTTTGAACATTTCGCGGACGCGTACGGTGAGCACCTCTTCCTTCAGGCTTTGCAGATAGCGCACTTCGGTCTCGCCTAACACCTGGATGCGATCCGAGGAAAAAACCTCAAGATAACCGGCTATCGCCAAACCCGGCCGATTGACGTTCGGTGAGGTCAGTTTCTTGTTCAGCGTCTCCGGTTCGGTGATCAGCGAGAGAGCGAGATCCTTTTTTTTGTTATCAAAAAACTCTTTTACCGTAATTTCTTTCATTGCACGTTCCTATAATATGTATCCTTCTGCCGGAAGAAAATAACCTCCGGCAGAAGGAACATGCTTTCTTTAGGGTTCAAACAGCTTGAAATGCTCCGCGTCCCTTTTCACAAGGACGTTGAGGCGATCTGTTTCGACGTTTTTGAAGATGAGGAATTCTTCTTTGACTCCATCTATTTTTTCCAGCGCTTCCTGCACGGACATCACTTCCGGAACGACGCGCTTGGTCTTGAGGGTTTTGCGAACCCGGCTTTCTGTATTCATGTGGATGTCAGATTCGCGCGAGAATTCGTCAAATTGCTCTTTGAGCGCTCTTTTCTGGTGGTCGGTGACTCGGTCCTTGAGCTTTTTGATCTGGGCTTCCATCTTGTCCAGAGCGGTGTCGATGGAAAGATACATATCCATCTCCTCGGACTGGCTTTGCAGGTTGAAGCGCGACGCATGTAATGAGATTTCGCAGAGGTTGCGGCTGTTTTCCAGTGCCAGCGTCACGTGCACGTTGATGATGTGGTCAAAGTACTTCTTGAGCTTAAGACAAGAAGTTTCGACGTAGTCCCGGATCGCCTTCGTAAGCTCGAAATGGCGGGCAGTAATGGTGATCTGCATGTGTGAATCCTCCTTTGATCAAATTTTGTGGATTGAGAGGGATCTGATATCCTCGATGGATTCCTTGAGCGCTTCGGAAAGCGTGGGATGGGCAAACACTATGGATTCAATTGCTTCGGCAGTGGCACCTTGCGATATCAGGATCGCGCCTTGGGCGATCAATTCCGCGGCATTAGGTCCCAGAATGTGCATTCCGACTAATTGATTGGAATCCGCCCGGGCAATGGTTTTCACAAAGCCGAAGGTGTTTCCCATCGCCAGAGCTTTGCCACTGGCGCTGAAAGGAAATTTGCCGACGAGGACATCGCCGAATCTATCTTTAGCTTCCGCTTCGGTGAATCCGACGGAAGCGAGCTCCGGATGCGTGAAAGTGCATCTGGGAATATTGATGTACTCCAGCTCCGGATAGTGAAACTCTTTGTTTTTGACCAGGCTGTCAATGTGCTGTGCTGCTACCATGCCTTGTTTGCTGGCGGTGTGGGCAAGCTGCATTTTGCCGGTGACGTCTCCGATGGCATAGACCTTGGGCAGATTGGTTCGCATGGCGGAATCTATGCTGACGGCACCATGTTCGGTGGCAAGCGACTGATCGGTGAATGCAATATTCAGTTGCGGAACGCGTCCCACGCTGAGCAGGACTTTTTCCACCGTGATCTCGGTGCCGTTGTTCAGGCTCAGTTTCAAGCCCGCTTCGGTCTTGGTGATGCTTTGCACGCCGGATCCGGTCATGATTCTGATTCCCGCTTTTTTGAGCGCCATCGCCAAACGCTTGGAGATCTCTTCGTCTTCGCTGCTTACGAGGCGGGGCAGGAACTCGATAATGTGTGTCTCTGCTCCAAAAGTGTTCATAATCGAGGCAAATTCGCAGCCGATCACCCCTCCTCCGACTACGGCAAGGGATTTCGGCAGGGTTTCCATTTGCAGAATGCCGGTGGAGGAAAGGATATCCTTCTCATCAATGGAAATGCCGGGAAGCTCTTTGGGAACCGAGCCCGTGGCGATGATGAGATATTCGGCGGAGTAGGCGTTGCCATCAACGGTTTGCACTTTCCACCCGTCGGTGGCCTTGCTGATGGAAACCGCCATCTCGTTGATGATGGGTATCTTGCGTTTGTGAAAGATGAATTCGAGACCGCCCACGAGCTGTTCCACAATCTTATTCTTGCGCTCGAAGACTTTTGTATATTCGATATTTGGTTCGTAAGCAGCCAATCCGTAGAGTTCGGCTTCCTTGAGTTCGCCGTAGAGTTCGGCGCTTTTCACCAAAGCTTTGGTTGGAATGCATCCCCAGTTCAGACAGATCCCGCCAATGCGGTCTTTCTCGATCACCGCGGTGGTGATGCCATATTGATTGAGGCGCACGGCTGTTTCATATCCGCCGGGTCCGCCTCCTATGATTAAAACCTGATAATTATACATGTACTACTTAGTTCCTTCTTAATCTGCTATTGAGGATGCCCAGTTCAAAACGGTATTTGGCAATGATGCGCCGTGAGATATTGAGTCCGTCGCCTTTGAGCAGTTCCACCAAATCTTGGTCGCTGAGAGGCTTGCGCCGGTTCTCATTTTCGACCAGGTGGATGATGTGGGATTTCACTCGTTGGCGGGATATCGTCTCATAGTTGTCATCGCGTCCGGCGGTGCTGCTGAAAAAATCCTTGAGGGCAAAGATGCCAAATGGCGTCTCCGCATATTTGTGTTTGACGACGCGGGAGATGGTGGATTCGCTCACGCTCAGGTCCCCAGCGATGACGGCATAAGTGAGCGGCACCATGACGCCGCTGCTACGATAAAAGAAATCCTCCTGATTTTTTATGATGGATAGGCAGACGCGCTCCAAAGTGCGGGTGCGCATATAGATGGATTTGATCAGAAACTTGGCGCTATTGATGCGGTCGCGCACAAATTGCAGGGTCTCTTTATCAAAAAAGCCGCGGTTGATCATCCTGCGATATTGGGGACTGATGATGATATTGGGGGTGATGTTGTCGTTGATAATCACCACATATTC
Source organism: Candidatus Cloacimonadaceae bacterium (assembly GCA_030693415.1). NCBI lineage: Bacteria > Pseudomonadati > Candidatus Cloacimonadota > Cloacimonadia (SeqCode) > Cloacimonadales (SeqCode) > Cloacimonadaceae (SeqCode) > Cloacimonadaceae bacterium (SeqCode). Next base: position 7,133 of record JAUYAR010000093.1, read on the forward strand.
GTTGTCGATCAATTTGAGAGTCACATCCGGAAATACATAGTGTGCGTTTGAGCTCAGGATGCGTAAGCCGGGTTTGGGATCCAGCTTTGCCACCTGATCGCGGGCGGAGATGACGGTTTCTTCCGAGACTCCGAAGTGAGAGGCGATCTTCTGATAGCGCCGGTGGATGAGATTCTCAAATTGATCTGTGCATAAGCCAACGATGATGCGGTTTTCTTTTTGAGTTTCATCAAGCTGCGCAAACAGGCATTCGCTCATGTTTCGCGCGCCGATCCCCTGGGGATGAATATGCATGAGAAGCTGATGCAATTCATTGATGCGGTTTGGTTTGAGGTGATAGTGGCGTCCCAGTTTCTCGATGTCGAAACCTTCGGGAAGGAAACCATAGATATCGCAGCTATCGATCAGTTCAGAGGCAAATTCCACTTCGTTTTCAGGCAGGTTCAGAGGATAGAGCTGTTCGAGAAACTTTTCCTTGCCGTTTTCTTCATAGCGGATGAGGGATTCGGTGTGATCCGTCTCGCTGTCTCCGTGCCAGCCTTCATAGCCTTGATGATAGTCGTTCCACTGATCCAGTATCTCGGTCAGTTCACGGGCTTCGGAGATCGTCTTGCAATGGTCTCCCACTTCCTCGATGTCTTCGATCGGCACCTTGCTTTCGGGTTGGGTGGCTTCGAAATTACCTTCGTCGATGTCCTCCTCGTCCTTCTCTTCCCTAAGCTCCAAAAGCGGATTGTTGACCAATTCCTGCTTGATATAGCTTTCCAGCTCCAATATCGGCAGCGAGAGCATTTTCAGGGATTGGAGCATCTTTGGCTTGAGCGCCAGTTCCTGTTTTTGCCGCAGGGCAAGGTGTTGCTCGAAGTTGCTCATAACCTTTGCTCAAAAGGGTTGCTCAAGAACCTGTCTCCCAAATAAACTTGTTTTGCTTTTTCATCATTGATCAGCTCCATTGAAGATCCGGACACGATGATCTTGCCTTCAAAGATAATATACGCGCGATTGACGATTTTCAAAGTCTCAATAACATTGTGGTCGGTGATCATCACACCGATGTTCTTGTCCCGAAGCTTGCCGATGATATCCTGAATGTCCGATACTGCGATGGGATCGACCCCCGCAAAAGGCTCATCCATAAAGATAAAGGTGGGGGTTGTCACCAACGCTCTGGTAATCTCCAGTTTGCGGCGTTCGCCGCCGGATAAAGTATAGGCTTTTTGTTTTGCCAGATGGCTGAGATTCAGCTCTTGGAGGGATTCTACAAGGCGTTTTTTCTGCTCTTTGCGGTTGATGCCGAGAGTTTGCAGAATGGCGAGGATGTTTTCCTCCACCGTGAGCTTTGAAAAGATCGAAGGTGCCTGCGCCAGATAGCCGATCCCCAGGCGTGCCCGTTTATACATCGGACGGTGGGTGATGTCCTTGTCGTTCAGAAAGACCTTGCCCTGGTTCGGCTTGGCGAGACCGATGATCATATAAAAAGTGGTGGTCTTCCCCGCTCCGTTAGGACCGAGGATTCCGACGACCTCGCCTTGGTTGATCTCCATACTGAGATCGTTCACCACGGTTCTTCTGCCGTATGTTTTCACCAGATTCTGTGCGCGTATTTTATGCATTTCCATATAATGCTAATTTACTTAAGCGCCCTGTATTTGTCAAGAATTGTTATGGAATTTATAGCGACCTTTGATGCTTTTTTTCATCCGCATTGTATCGAGCTTGTTGTCTGATGAGAACTTAGCCTCCAGAAACTCGCCCGTGGCGCTGTTGATAAAGAAGTCCGTTTTATCCTTTTTCTCCTGTTGATAGTAATATGAAACCTGATTTTCGGCGCTAAACTCACGGATGGAATCGTCCTCAAAAAGAATGGAAACATAGCCTGCAGTCACCCAGTTCTTCTTCTCGGCTCCCCGCTGCTCGGCATAGAAAACCCTGCAGGAATCCACCAGTTCCGCCCTTTGCAGTTTGCGCTCGTCGAAATAGAGATAAAACTCCCTGGCGGTCGCTTTGGCAAAATCGGACGTGAAAACCGGCTCTCCGGTGAAGACGGCTTTGTCCTCCTTGAGAAAGTAGATGAGGAAATCACTGGTCGCGTTATAGTCGCTTGAGCGGACATCGACATTGAAGGTGGCGACCAATTTACGCTCCAGATCAAAAAACTCCATCCTATCCGCCTGGACATAGAGCGTGTCCGCTTTGCCGGAACGCAATTTTGGCGACTCGATCATATACGCATAGCCGTTTTTCCTGTCCCAGAAAGCATAGCCGCACTGGGCAAAGGCGTTTTCTTCCTCGTCATGGGAAGAGACGTTGTTCCAGACCGTTACCTTGTCGCTTTTCTTGTCATAGACGGCATAATCCGATCTAAACCAGCGAAAACCGCCACCCTTTTTCTTTTCGGTGATATAGACCTTGCCGCCAATATTCAGCTCTTCCGGAATGCGGTAATAGGCAACGCTGTCCGCCTGCAAAGCCAGAGAGTCGTTGGACACGCTCACGTTTCCGGTGAGGCGGGCGATCTTTTGATTGTTGAAGATCAGGGCGCGATCACTTTTAAACTCCATATCTCCATACCAGAAGTGCACTTTACCGTTGAGCTCGAGGATCTCTTCCGCAGGACTGCGGTTCAGAAATAGCTTGTCCGAATGGATCAGACGGAATTTCTCCACTAATGCCGATCTTTGGGCGAAAAGCGGAAAAAATACCAGCAGGATCAGGCTACCAATCGAAATCCGATTCATTGAATGTGCCTTCCGCCGAAACCTTATCCAGTTCGGCAAAGCTGATGCTTGAATTGGTGCGAAGTCTTTCTCCGCGCATGGTGCTGCCGGCGCGAACCAGGGTCACCATATCCGGAGAGGTAATCTCGTCCATGTTTCTGTCCCAGACGATTCTGCGCGCCGCGACGCTGCCATTTGCCGAAGAGAAAAAGACGTTGCCGTTGGCAAAGATGACGTTGCGGGCGTCATCGACGATCGTCGTATCCGCCTTCATCGTGCTCCAGGATCCGGTTTTGGCATCGAAAGCCGTGAGCAGAGCGCCATAGGCGTTGAGGATGCGCCGATCATAGAAACGATCGATCTTCTGCGCTTTGAGAATATAATCGATATTACCGGAATCAAATTCGGTGATGGTGACGTTGATGCTCGTCTCATCCGGCAAATTGCGATCCAGCGGCGGAGAGCTCACATCCATCACGTTTTTTTTGCAGCTTGCACCGAGAAGCGCAAAAACTGCCAGAATGATGCTAATGTGGTGATATTTCATCAAGATAAGCCGTCACGGCAGTTTCGATCAAACGCTTGTTGATCAACACCAGCTCAATGCATTCGCGCACCGCACCGCGTCCGCCCTCGTGAGACGTCACGTAGTCTGAAAGCCCTTTGATATCGGGCGCCGCGTTTGCCGGGCAGACGGAAATAGCAGCTTTGAACATCACCGGGATGTCATTCCAATCATCGCCCATATAGAGCACATTTTCAAAGCAGAGCCCCAACTCCTTGAGCAGTTCTTCCGTTTTGGTAAGTTTGCTTGCCACACCCTGATAGAGATGCTTGATCTTCAAATCCGCGCAGCGCTGTTCTAACAGTGTGGAACTGCGTCCCGTAATCACCGCCGCCATGACCTCCGTCTGTCGTAAAAGGATGAAGCCCATGCCGTCATGGGCGTCGAAGTTTTTGCTTTCCAGCCGGTTGTTATCATAGATGATGCGTCCGTCGGTGAGCACTCCGTCGCAATCGAAGATCATCAGTTTGATCTTGTCCCAGTTCAGCTTTGTCTTGTAAGGTTTTTGCATGCGTTTAGAGCTCAGCACCAAGTTCCTCCACGGTGTTTCCGATTTTTTTGCAGTTTATGATCAATCTTTCCATTTGTGCCAGGGGCAGCATGGTCGCGGCGTCGCTTTTCGCTTTCGCCGGATCAATATGAGTCTCCACAAAGAGTCCGGTCACTTTCCCGGTGGCGATTGCCGCCTGTGCCATCATCATCGCATATTCGGGATTGCCGCCGGAGCTGGTTCCCAGGCTGGGTCTTTGCAGAGAATGGGTGACGTCATAGACGATCGGCAAGCCAAATTCCCGCATGATGGCAAAGCCGCGAAAATCCACCACCAGATTGTGATAGCCAAAGCTGGAACCCCGCTCCGTGAGCAGGATATCTTCGTTGCCCACAGCGTTTGCCTTGAGCGCCGCGGAGCGCATATCCTCGGGCGCCATAAACTGTCCTTTTTTGATGTTGATGATGCGTTTGGTCATTGCCGCAGCTTGGATCAGATCCGTCTGGCGGGATAGGAACGCGGGAATTTGTAGAATCTCGCAAACTTCCGCGGCGGCTTTGACTTCCGCGCATTCATGCACGTCCGTCAAGAGCGGAAAGCCAAACTCTGCCTTGAGCTTCGCCAGCAGCTTTAGTCCTGCTTCCATACCTGGTCCGGAATAGGAATCTCCGCTGCTACGGTTGGCTTTTTTGTAGGAGGATTTGAAGATCAATTCGATGCCGCTCTTGCGCGCCAGATTGACGAGGTGTTCCGCGATGCGAAACATCGTGTCCATTTCTTCGATCACGCAGGGTCCCGCGATCAGAAAGAAGGGCGAGGCATGGCTCAGCTTTTTGAATAAACTCATCAAGCACCCCAATTTTACTTTAGTTCTTTGATATCTTCCCAGCTTAAGCGAACGTCGTCTCTGCCGAAATGACCATAAGCGGCGGTAGATAAATAGACCGGCTTTCTGAGATCAAGATATTCAATGATTCCCATTACTGTCAAGTCAAAACTGCGGCGCACCAATTTCTCGATCTCGATATCAGTCATCACGCCGGAACCGTAGGTATCCACCATCAGTGAAACGGGCTCGGATTCGCCGATCACGAAACTGAACTGGATCAAACATTCATCCGCGAGACCGGAAGCGACAACACTTTTGGCGATGTGGCGCGCCATATAGGTAGCACTGCGATCCACCTTGGTGGCATCTTTCCCTGAAAAAGCTCCGCCGCCGTGCTGTGCCCAGCCCCCATAGGTATCCACAATGATCTTTCTGCCGGTGAGACCGGTGTCCGCTGCAGGACCGCCATCTACCCATTCGTTCAGCGGATTGATCTTCACGGCATAGTTTTCCGCTAAAAAACTGGTCAAGGCGTCACTTTCCATCTCTTCGATGGTGGGAAGGATCACCAGGCGTTCGATCTGATCCTTCATCGCTTTGAATTGGCTTTTATCCTTTCGTTGATGATGAGTGGAAACGACCACTGTTTCCAAAGCGGAGGGGCGTCTGCCGCAATAACGGAAACTCACCTGGGATTTGGCATCGGGCAACAGCCCCTCGATCAAGTTCCGTTTGCGGGCATCGGCAAGTTTTTGCAGGAGCAGATGCGCCATCGCGATTGGCACCGGCATCAGATGTCTGGTCTGGTTGCAGGCATAGCCAAACATCAATCCCTGGTCTCCGGCACCGTGATTCTTTTCCAGCGCCAGTTCCTGGGCATGCAGATAAGAATCGATCTGGCAGTTGAAGTCAAATCCCTGGTTGGGGTCTGTGTAGCCGATGTTTTTGATCACATTGCGGACGATTGGTTCGATCTCGACCTTTCCGCGGGTGGAAATCTCTCCGGCGAGGACTATTCTATTCTTTGTGGCAAGGGTCTCGCACGCCACTTTGGACAAAGGATCCTCTTTCAGGTAAGCATCGAGAATCGCGTCCGAGATCTGATCGCAGACCTTGTCCGGATGCCCCTCCGATACGGATTCGGAAGTGAATACATACTCGTTCTTGTCACACGGCATATTTGCATGTAGTGCTGTCATATTTATCTCCTTGGAAGTGGAATAGTGTGGAGGTGGAGCTCCCACCACCGCACTTTTCCCCCAAAAGAAAAAGCCGGCTGCTAAAGCCGGCTCCAAAACCGCACTTTAGCACATTTGTTCAGCGGAGCAAAGAGCAAATTACCGCTATCTATATACTACCGTCCCCGCCCGAAAATGCAAAGCCTATTTTTTCAAACAAGCTATCTTCACGCAGAACGGATAAGGAAATTGGTACACCTCCGGGGATTCGAACCCCGGACCCACTGATTAAGAGTCAGTTGCTCTACCAACTGAGCTAGAGATGCACACTATTCCAGGACATGCTTTTTTGTGCCCTCTTTCTGTCAAGGGAAATAGCTCCGCCAGGATTCACGTTGTCAGCTGAACTGATGCATTTATAAATCGTCACTAGAAACTTCAAACTTTCACCACTTGGACAAATTGTTTAATAAACTGAATACTAACCAGATACACATTTACTGAGATAGCACTTGGACATAGACACTCTGCCATAATTTCAGCATTTTTTATCATTACAAACTTCAAATTCATACATTTTTAGCCCACTTGGACATTTCTCTTGAATCGATTGTATAATACTCATTGTGTTCGTATCCTACTGAGCATTATACTCTTTACTTGCTGCATTCGAATATCAAATCCATTGACGATGCCACTTGGACTTGGACATTTGAAGTTTTGGTGATCAGATTTGAAGATTTACTTGAGGGTTATAACACATTCGTCTGCAGCCTTGCGCTTTCGGTTTCAGTTTTTGCGTTCGCTTTCCGTTTTGGCTTAATATAAGCCCTGCGTAAGATATGCCGTTACCAAATGATGATAAAGGGCTTATATTGAGTTAAAACCAGAATTACGGGTATGGAAGATGCTGAGATGCCAGCTCCAAACCCTTAATTTTCAAGCTGCCGCGCACGAACCGACGGGGACGTCGGTAATTCCATATTCCGCTGCAATTTAGCTGAGACTTCGCTTTAACCAAAAAACTCCGCTGTTGACATCTGGAGAAAGCATTAAGTGTTTGTCAGGCGGAGCTTTAAGTCAAACACTGGATTCCAGTTCCAGCCTTCGCTGGAATGACACGCTGGAATGACGGCTGGTCTTGCACCCAAAAAATCCGTTTCTTATCCATGAAAATCCCAGTCTTCCCCCTTTGCATTACGGAATCAATACGGACTCATTACGGACTAAGTCCGTATTGACTCCGTAATGCTAAGGAGAGAGGATAGTCCCGCTATCAAGTATCCTGTTGCCACACAGGGATTTATGTTCATTTAGTTCATATAGCCCAAATTGGTTCGTTTGGGCAGATTAAATTATGGGAAAAATAGTTCTTGACCAAAAAGCAGCCGTGGATTGCTAGGCGATAGTTAATTATTATCGTTACAATAACCAAAAAATATAGAATGCAGGAGGCGAAGGCCTGTTCCGCATACGCGCTCAGGTCTTCAATAAAAGGAGAATCAATGAGTTGGAATGTACACCAATTTGTGAGACTCAGCTCATAAACCATTGAGGAGAAATGATGAACCGCTGGATGAAGCTAAGCATAGAGTATGCAAATCAGAGATCTTATCTGGACGATCTGTTTCGTATTTATCCAACGATACCAGAAGGGATCAGAGATTTCGACGAAACAAAATGGCTTGGAATTGAAACAGCCTTTAACAACAGAGACAACTTATCCCTTTTAGAGCAATTGCTTTTAATGGATTTGTTTCCTGTTAAGGATAGCTATGTAGCTTATCTCAAGAGAGATAAAACATCAATTCTTCGAAACCCGAACACTGTTAACAGATTATGCGGAAGATTATATGATATGGGTTTAACCAAGATACATGAGCGTGCCACCGAGCCTAAAGAAACCAATAGGCAAATTGGACCCATGTTCAAAGCGTGGTTAAGAAGCAAGGCTATTGGAATTGATGCTGTTGATATAAGCAAATTTACCGCAAATAGTGAAAATGCGATTCTTGATGCTAATGATAGCATTATGGCTGATTTTGCACGGGTTGAGCTTAGTTACACGATAGACAAAGGACTGGATTTCATCGCGCGATTCAACAATAAATATGTGATCGGAGAAGCGAAGTTTCTAACAGATTTCGGGGGACATCAAAATGCTCAATTTAACGATGCCCTGAATTTGATCAACTCTAAAGCAAAAGCAATAAAGGTGGCTATATTAGACGGGGTTCTATACATTAAAGGATCTAACAAAATGTTCCGCACTATGACAGTAGATTACGGGACCAAGAACATAATGAGTGCCCTTTTGTTGCGCGATTTCCTTTACTCAATTTAGGTAAAGAAATGAACAATCTACTGATCAAATCGGACAATCTAACCGCTCTGAAATTACTGCTGAGCGAGAGAAACATGGCTGCCAAGATAGACCTTGTTTACATAGACCCACCTTTTGCTACAGGTGGCAATTTCACCATCACGAATGGAAGGGCTTCAACCATCAGCAATTCTAAACATGGGGCAGTAGCCTATAGCGACAAACTATTGGGCAATGACTTTCTGCAATTCCTTCGGGCTCGATTTGAGCTATTGCGTGATCTCTTGTCTCCCCAGGGGTCCATCTATGTGCATATAGATTACAAAATTGGCCACTATGTAAAAATTCTTATGGACGAAGTATTTGGGATCGCACACTTCAGAAACGATATCAGCAGAATCAAATGCAATCCCAAGAATTTTAAACGTATAGCCTATGGCAACGTGAAGGACATGATTTTGTTCTACAGTAAATCTGCATCTCCAATATGGAATGAACCTAAGACAAAATATACTGATCAAGATATCAAGGTTCTATTTCCCAAGGTAGATTCCGCAGGTAGAAGATATACTACAGTGCCAATTCATGCTCCAGGAGAAACGCTAAACGGTAATTCCAATAAGCAATTCAAAGGCTTGAAACCACCGCAGGGCAGGCACTGGAGAACTGATGTGGATACCCTTGATAAGTGGGACAGAGAAGGGCTGATTGAATGGTCGAGCAATGGTAATCCGCGTAAGAAGATATTTGCAGAAGAGCAGGAAGGAAAAAGGGTTCAGGATGTGTGGGAATTCAAAGACCCCCAGTATCCGGATTATCCCACTGAGAAGAATGCTGATATGCTGGATTTGATTATTAAAACATCCTCAAATGAAAACAGTATTGTGCTGGATTGTTTTTGCGGTTCCGGCACTACTCTTGTTGCATCTCAAAAAAACAACCGACAATGGATAGGTATTGATCAATCTGATATGGCAATCCAAGCAACCCGCAAAAAACTCGCATCAATGGATTTAGACCTGTTTTGCTCAATAGCTAACTACGAATATGTAGAGTTAGATACATTTGAGATCAAAGCCTTAGATGATAACTCTATCCTTACAATGGATGCTGCCAACAATTTAGTAAATCACAACATCACAACGGCGGTCAAGTAGCTTGCTCCGCACAATAGTATATCTGTAATCCTTAACCCAACTTTACCACTTTGGAGGTTTATATACATGGTCCGCAGGCATATGCGTTATTTGCGGGGATTTCATTTTTCCTTTTTTCACACCAGGATTTGGCGATAGATTCAGGGCTTAGCAGAGTGTATTTTCTGATTTTCTGAGATTTAGGTCTATGACAATTTTATATTTAGCCGCCGCAACATCTCAAATGTGGAGACTGTTCAAAAACCATCACCATTCTACGCTGCTTTACCAGAGCACTTGGAGAATAAGTGGTCTAAGTGCTTCCATTTTACATTTTCTTGACAGATTTGGGAGATGTTCAGATTGGCAATCAGCGATTGCTCATGCAT
>JAUYAR010000094.1 GCA_030693415.1 Candidatus Cloacimonadaceae bacterium
ATCCATTAAATGGACTTTGGCTCTTTGGTCTTTGGTCTTTGAAAATCCGCAGTAGGCGGACCGAAAAATTATATGAAACAGGAACGGCAGACGTCCCCGTCTGCCAAATCCCGGCAGGGCTTTACATTGTGCCGGTCACCATATCTATGGGCTTGCGTTGAAATACATAGCTCTTGCGAGCCAATGCAAACGGGGACGTTTGCAGCTCCGATGTGAATCTGCAGTTTTGCTGTGAATCTGTGAAAACACCTTTTAGAGCCACAACCAAGCGCAATTCCATCAAATTGCATCTCAAGCATTTGCTCCAGCGTCGGCATGCTGCGAAAACGAAAATCCACGCCAAAAACCATGTCTATATCAAGAACGATTTTCCCGCCTGAAAACTGCAATGCCAATTGCGTTTTGCTCCCGTAGAAACGATCACATAAAAAAAAGACTTTACAGTTTACAGGCTTATTTTGATCTTGTCTGCACAATGAAAAACAAGATGAAAATTATAGAAAGCACCTTGAAGGAATAGCGATGAAAAAATTACTTATTCTGCTCTTTGCCCTTTGTGCAATGGGCTTGTTTGCCGAGAAGGTGGATCTCAATTCCGCCGATTTCGGTGAGCTGATGCGATTGCCGATCTCGGAGAAACAAGCGCGCGATATCCTCGAATACCGGGAATACGTGGCTTATTTCAAAAACCTTTTTGAGCTGCGCAAGATCCCTTCGATCGATCAGAAGACCCTTCTGAGGATCAGGGATTTGGTGGTCGTTTCCTTATATCGGGAAAGCGATGATGCCGCTGTGCGTCGCGAAGAGATTCGTGATCTGCTTGAGCGGCTCGATAGCAACGAAGGCGCCTCCGAAGGCATGGCGGACGTTTGGATGGACTATCTGATGACGCCACAAAACGTAAACCGCATGCACTTTGACGATTTGATCAGCCTGCCGAATGTCTCTCCGGTGGACGCGGTCGCGATCTTGAAAAGAATTGCCCGGGGAGATTCCATTGCCGATATGCGTGATATGCGAAACTCCGTGGGTCTTTCCCACTATGGATACACCAATCTGCGCAGCTATGTCTATTACACCGATCCCCCGGTGCGCAACCGCATGATGTATGATGCCCAGCTTCAGTATTATACCCGCTATTTTGAAGAGGGACAATATGATATGCTGCACGAATCCTTCCTGCGCAGCGGCTATGGCAATGCCAGCGTGGTGATCCCACACAACAAGAATCTTGCCTATTGGGGCTATTTTAATCTCGATCGACTCGATCCCGATGTGCTGATGAAGCTGCGCATGCGCTATGGCAACAACTATAAGACCGGTTTCATAAACTATACTTCCAAAGCCGAGCCGGGTTTGCAAACCAAGACGGCTTCGGAGATCATCGCGGATTCCAAGTTCTATGCCGGATACGAGAATGACGCGCTATCCATCCTCGACAATACCAGATTGAAGCTCTATCTTGGTCATTACCGCGTCACCTACGGCGAGGGCTTGGTGATGGAAAACACCGATTTCTACAGCGCCCGCAAGACAGGATATGGTTTCAGCAAAAGGATATTGGGCATCACGCCCGATCTTTCCAGAACCCAGGAATTTGCCCTGCGCGGAGCTGCGGTGGAGCTCACTCATCCGGTGATCGGCATCTCGGCATGGGTTTCTCAGGATAACAAGGATGCGATCGTCTATGTGGATCAAAGTGGTGAAACGCTTCAAATCAACGGAAGGGACAAGATATTTTCCTATGTCGTTCCTTCGATCAGATTTGACAATGCCGAGCTGCGTGAAGCCGAGGCATTTTTCAACGCCGAATTGATTCAGGGCAGCGCCTATGCCGTTCCTTACGTGAATCTTGCCTACCGCAAGGACGCTCTCAAGGAAAGCCTTTGGGGCACTCACCTGCAAGTATCTCCTTTCATCGGCACCAAGCTTGGTTTCACCACCTACACCGCTTTGTATGACAGCGCCCACTTTGTGGTGCCGGGATTCAACGATCTGAGGTCTCTGTTGGTGCGGGATTCCTATTACTATCCCAAATTTAAGATGATGGATGCCGAGATCACTGGGCTTTATAGCACTTACAAACCGGGTCAGTATGACAGAGATTTCAGAAGAGTGATCGGTTTCGATGGACACACCGTGATCGGCAATACCTCCATCCAAGGTGAATATGCCGAGCTGACGGTCACCGGCGAAGATCACAAGATTGGAGACGATCCCAAGGCATACCTCGTTTCGGCCTATACTCAGTTTGAAAATCTCTATTTTCTCACGCTCTTCCGCCATTACGATGTGGATTTTGACAATCCTTACAGCAATGCTTTCTCCGAGCATGAGAAGTTTGACGACACGATATTGGAAAAGAACGTCTATGCGCTCACCAATCCGATGCTTTCCGATGTCTATCTGAATAGCTCGCAAGCACAGCCGGAGCGCGGGGTCTATTTTGAGACGCGTTATAAGTTCAACAACTATTTCACGGTTGGCCGCAGCTATCTTGATGTCTTCGAACGTCTCACCGATGGACGCCGCACCGCCAGATTCCAAAGCGAGCTGGAATTTCGCCCACTCTATCAATTGGGGCTGCGGATGCGCTATAAGAATCAGGTGAATCGTTATGACGACACCGCCGATCGCGGAGTCTCCAAGACGAACGAATATACGATGTCCGTCCGCACCTTCCTTTCAAACCGCAACTTCCTGGAATTTGAATATCGCTATAACACGGTGATCATGCCGCCATATACATCGCTCACCAATCCCGCTCAACCGGGTAACAATTCGATCGCAGGGGCGATGACGCTCATGACCGGAGACTATATCGGAGTGAATTATACTCACAACTTCAATAAGAGTTTGAAGCTGCAGGGTTCTTTCATCTATTGGTTCGGACATGGCATCTCTCACTGGGATTGGGAAGACATGGAGATCGATTTCATGGGCGAGAAAGGAAGCAAAGCCTGGGTCGCGCTGCATAGCCGCATTTCCCGCAATATGTATTTATCGCTAAAGTTTAGAAATAAAACCTACCAGACCAAAGAGCTTTATATCCGCAAATATAACGTCCCCATTGCCGCGGAAAACTACTTTGAACGGGTGGAACACATCGAAAACACTATTCGCATTGGTCTCGACTACCGCTTCTAACGTGGAGGAAACATGTTATTAATTAAATCCAGCAAAACGCTTGTCCTGCTCAGTCTGTTGATCTCTTTGTCCGCAGCGCTTTCCGCTTGGTCGATCACGGACACCTATTTCGGCAACAAAATCACGAATCTCGATGCCCGCTCCTATGCCATGGGCGGGGCTGGAGTTTTCAATGACCAGCGTCCTTTCGGGATCTCGGTCAATCCGGCAAACCTCACTCTGATGAAAAAACAAATCGGCATTCAGGGCGCTGCTTTTGTCATCCGCAATGAGGACAACCGCAGCCTGCCGCTCTATAACTCGTTTGATAACTACATCGACGATGCCGTCTATGCCTCAAACATCAATTCCTATGATGATTATGCCAGCGCCGGCTTCTCAGCACTGTCCTTCGGTGATCTCAGAATCGGCTTGGGAGCATATTTCAAACCGCTCTTGAGCTTCGACGGCAACTACGTGGAAGAAATCCGCAACAACCGCAATACTGACAACGACGTATATCCGGAAAAGATTGCCCAAAACATGATCGAAAACAGCGGTGTGCTCAATCAGAGCGCCGGAGTGCTTTCCTTTGGTTTTGGTCTTGGCGAAATCGCGGATATCAATCTTGGCGTGGATTATGCCAAACTCAATGGTTCCAGCACGATGCTCAAAACCATCCGCTGGTCGCAATGGGCGGCAAACGTCACAGGTCCGAATATTCTACCGGCTTACACCCAAACTGTGGAAACCGATCTGAATGGCAGCCAGCTCAAGGTCGGAACTGGCATCCGCGTGAACAACCGTTTCGGATTTGCGGTTACCCAAACGTTTATGGCAACTTTGGATCGTACCGGGTTTAACCGCATTCAGCGCGAAGCCTATCGTAACACTCTTGCGATCGATACCACGGTCGTCATCGGCGAGGATTATATCCTTCCCTCGGAGATTCGCGTCGGTTTTCTCTATCAGCCCAGAAACATCATGCGCACCTGGTTCAATTTTGATGTCGAGTTTGTCAAATGGTCGGATATTTCATCCCATTATGACGATGTCGTCAATTTCTATGCCGGAGTCGAACACCACGTGGAAAACCGCTTGCCCCTGCGTCTGGGCTTCCAGGCACAGCACAATTATTTCTACAACGAAGAAGCGGATGGATCAATCATCGTCAAAAAAGTTCTCTCTCCGATGATTACTGCCGGCAGCAGTTTCCCGCTCACCAAATCCCTGACGATCGATCTCGGCTTTGGCTATTCCTGGCGTGAATACGAAGCCCTTGATATGTTCAAAGATACCTATTACAATGATAAGCTATATACCGGAAACAGCACCTACGTTTTGTGGCCGAATCAATACATCGTCCTGAGAGACCGCGGCTGGGAAAACCCCGACAAGGTGAAAGAAAACAACGTCAGCTTCAATAGCAGCATCACTTTCACATGGTAATACTATGAAACACCTCAGCTTGATATTCATCAGCCTGGCGCTGTTCGGTCTTCTCATCGCTGAAGACCTGCGCCTGGACATCATGTTTTCAAATGACGTCCATGGCGGCATCGACCGTGCCCAGGCTACTTTCATGAATCCGGAATTTCCTCCCCAACTCGGAGGAGGAGGTTCTGCCGCCACACTGATCAGGCACATCCGTTCCAAGGCGAATCCGAAAAGAAGCAACCTCTTGCTCGATGCCGGAGATTTCTTTCAAGGACGCCCGGTGGGAACGGTGACCAAAGGCACAGCCGTGATCGAATATATGAACGCCATCGGCTATGATGCCATGACCCTCGGCAATCACGAATTTGATATCATGGACACCGAACTGATGGAAACGCTCGAAATGGCAAACTTCCCCATTCTGTCCTGCAACATTATCGACAAACGCACCCAAACCTTCCCCTGGTATGTGACGCCTTACCGCATTTTCAGCCGCTTGGGAGTTCGCTTCGGCGTTGTCGGTTTCACTACCACCGATACGGAGAAGATGAGCTTTCCGGACAATATCAAAAACATCTCTTTCCAAAGCGAGAAAGAAGCGGTCAACAAATATGTCCGCATCCTGCGGGAAGAGGAAAAAGTGGATATCGTCATCGTCCTCGGTCATGCCGGTTTGCCATATAATATCGAATCCACCTATCTCAGCCGCTACGACGCCAAGGGCAATCCCCTTCACGAGAAACGATATGCCGTTTGGGGATACGACGCTCAGGAGATCGCACGTGAAGTTCCCGGCATCGATCTCTTCATTGGCGGACACATGCATCGCGGCATTCCGGAGCCGTGGGTGGATCCCTATACCCACACCATGGTGATTCAGGGCTATGCCTATGGGTCAAACCTCGGTTGGATCACTCTCAAAATCGATCCTGAGACCAAAACGATCACCGGATACGAGCTTCCCGCCATTCGCGAAGGCGCCATGATCACCCTCTTTGAGGATCAATTTATTCCCGATGAACAGATCGGAAGCACCATTGCCGCACAGGTTGCCATCGCCGAAAAGGGTATGGATGAAGTGATCGGCACTGCGGGAGTCTATCTTTCAAGAGTGAACGTGGACGCCCAAAGCCTGATGGGAAACACGGTCGTGGACGCCATGCGCAAAGAAGTGAACGCGGATTTTGCCTTCATCAATCTTGGCGGCATCCGTTCCGACATCAAAAGCGGACCGGTCACCTATCGCAGTGTCTTTGATGTGATGCCTTTCGACAACATGGTCGTGAGCTTCAGATGCACTGGAGAATTTCTGCGCCGCATCATCGAGACCCGTGTGGAAGGCGGTCGCCATGGTCTGATCGTCTCCGGAGCAAACGTTATTTACAGCAAAAAGCGTCCTAATTTTGATCGCGTGACCTCTCTACGCATCGGCGGACAGCTTTGGGATCCAAAGAAGATCTATCTCTGCACCACCACGGATTTCCTCATGCAGGGCAATGCCGGCTTGTCACTACTCACTCAGGTTCCAGAAGAGGATATCATCTATCATCAGATAAACCTGCGCGACGCCATCGTGAACTACTTCAAAAAAGCCAGCCCGATCAAGACCAAGATCGATGACCGTTGGGCGCGGGACGACAATGCAAAACCTACTCCTGAGATGAGGCAATAAACATCAAAC
The DNA here is from genome assembly GCA_030693415.1 of Candidatus Cloacimonadaceae bacterium. Taxonomy (NCBI): domain Bacteria; kingdom Pseudomonadati; phylum Candidatus Cloacimonadota; class Cloacimonadia (SeqCode); order Cloacimonadales (SeqCode); family Cloacimonadaceae (SeqCode); species Cloacimonadaceae bacterium (SeqCode). The sequence goes on from JAUYAR010000094.1 coordinate 6,245, forward strand.
AAACACTCGCATAAAAGCGGTATTCACTACAATAAAAAGAACCCCGGAGCTTTCACTTCGGGGTTTTGAACACATCATAGACCTTTCAATAATCTGTTTTATCAACCTCTTTCGCTGAGGTGGGAATCAACCTTCGGACTTGGCATCACTGCCACTGCCGGTAGGTAGCTTTTGGACTTCAAATTCGTTGTAGAAATGGTTTAGAGCAGTGCCAATATCCTCAAATTCGATCGAGTGCTTTTTGCAGCCGGCTCTGGAACAGATGGATACCTTTCCTCCCTCGATCAAGTGAAAATCCACCAGCGGCGCCTTGCACTCACTGCATTCGCCGGAGGAACGGAGATCCGCGAGGCAGTGTGGGCATGTGAGAGTGGCGATTGATTCATCTTCGATGTCGATGTCGGATTGCAGATTGTAGCTTCCATAGATGGATGATAGCCAGATGTAGCCTTCCCTATCGCCGATGCTGATCATCAGCTTGATCGAGGGAACTTCATCCACCAACGTATTCTCATCAACAAGCATTTTCCCGCACGCGGGACATTTCAGAGCCAGGTTTACGAAGTGTTTCATAAATCCTCCATGATTCTGCACTTGGTATTTGTGTCTTGCCTATATAATATTGACATTCCACCAAATGCCAAGCAAAAAAGAGAATGTTTCAAATATCACTTCACGATATTATTGCATGACAGAGGGTTGCAGTTTCACTTCCTTGAAAAGGGTGGAATCCCCAAATATTGCCAAATCGAGGATGAGTTTCTCTCCGATTGCACGGTAGGAAAAGACGTCCCTGACACCGGCTTCCAGATATACTTTGCGCACCAGTTCCGAACAATAGAGTTTATCGGATTCGTTCAGGTCAAAATCATGATCAAAAGCGGCTTTGCGTTGCAGGTGATAAAATGCTCTTTGCGAGACCAGTTCCCGATTTATGGGGAAAACGGGTTGGACGTGCATCACTTTGTTTTGATGCGCTCCCGCGATGAAATCTTTTACCGTATTGATGCGGATTCCGTCAAAAGCGGAGATCCTGCCGGAGATCGTGTGTATCACCATCCAGCGCTCATTTCCACGTACGAGAATGCCGCAATGGGACATACCTTTTCCACCGGGGAAAGCAGATATGATCATATCCGAAACGATGTTGTTGCCCTTGCGTAGAAGGATATCCCCGCCTTGGAAAAGGCTGCTGTCGGGCTTGGAAACATTTCCCGCATGAGAATATTCCTCACCGACAGCGGAATCCATCCGACTCTGAAAACGGATTCCGATGACGATGAGGAATAATGAGGTTAAAATGAAAATGAGTTTCTTATTTGCCGACATTGCCTTTGTCGAGCTTGACTTTCCACTCTCCGTCTTCCTTGACCATGTTCAAGGTCTTGGATTGTTTATTGCCGGGATCGCTTTTCTTCCATTGCTCGTAGGTGACAATGGCGGTTTCGCCTTCGATCTTGGTTTCGACGATATTATACTTCATATCGTCCATGTCACCTTTCTGATCTTCATTGAGGTTTTTCATAAATTGTTCGGCGAAAGTGAGCAGCTCTTGCGATTGCTTTGATGCATACTGTTTGGCAGCTGTAAAATCCTTCTTATCCATAGCGTCGAAGAATTTCCTGGCAACTTTGTCGGCTTTGTTTCCGCATGCGACGAGCGCGATCAGAACAATCAAAACCAATAAGGCGATAATGGTCTTTTTCATGTTGACTCCTTTGAAGTTTTTCCTCATCGGCGCATTGTAGATTCCGCAAGTTATACGTCAAGCATTATTTTTTTTACTCACGCCTGAAGACACTCATTGCTGGGATTATCGTGTTTCTTCATGATCTTATATCTCGTTATTGTGCAAACGCTTACGTGATCCATGCTCATTCCTTTCCCCTTCCATAGCCTTAATCAAGCGTTAATCAAGCGTTAATCAAGCGTTAGTTTTATTACGCTTGATTAAGGCTTGATTAACATTTGCTTGACACTTTGGAAGGGGGAAGGATAGTGGCGCCAACGAAGTGGAGGTTACCATGAAAGTAACGATTAAAGCGGGCATAATGGGGCTTGCGGGCGAAATTGACGGAGCGATATATTATTATCATCCGCGTTTGAAACGCACCCTGATGCGCAGCAAACCAAAGATGCCAAAGCAGGCGATCAACGACAAATATCGCAAGATCAGCAAAGCGCTCAAGGCGATCAATCCATCGGAACTCTTCAAAGCGGATTTCAAGATTTATATTTCCGTGCGCAGAGATACGGACGATAGTTTTTCCGCCCCCGGCTGGTATTGCATCTGGGTGAAAATGATGTGGGCGATGCAAAGGAAATATCCCGATCTCGTCGATCTGCAAACGCTCACCCGCAACCAGATTTATGATAATAATCTACCCTGCATCAGCATTAAAAACGCGATCGCCGACGGCTTGATGGATCCGATCCGCAATTGGGAGCTTTTGGACAAACATATCTGAGCTAAAGATATGTGGCATACGTTTTTACCCATACAACCGGAAATGTATGCCACATTAACTAATCGGAAAATAAGGCATTATATTAGGATCATAATCGGAAATAAAGCCGTTTATTGGGGATTATCATCGGAAAACCGGCAAAAACAGCTTGACAATTTTCAAGCGTCTCTCAAGTTTGATTCTGAGGTAAGCTTATGATAAACAGAACTATCGAAGATCATATACGGCAGCGTTTGTTCAGCAGGAAGGCGATCATCGTTCTTGGTCCGCGTCAAAGCGGGAAAACCACGATTCTGAAGCGATTGGAGCAGGCTCATCAAAATGACGCGCTCTATTTTAACTGCGACGAAACAGATATCCGCGCCCAGCTTTCCAATCAGAATCTGTCGATCCTGAAAAGCTTGATCGGAGAAAATAAATTGATTCTGATCGACGAAGCGCAAAGGGTTGACAACATCGGACTGACCATCAAGATCATGGTGGACAACCTGCCAATGGTGCAGATCGTTGCAAGTGGTTCATCCGCGTTTGAGCTTTCCGACCGGGTGAACGAACCGCTCACCGGCAGAAAATGGGAATTTCATCTCTATCCCTTTTCCTTTGAGGAGCTCGCCAAACACAGCGATACCATGGAAGAAATCAAGCATCTGCTGCCGCGCCTGATCTATGGTTCCTATCCGGAAATCGTCAATAATCCCGGCAAAGAGCGCGATGTATTGACCAACTTGAGCTCCAGCTATCTCTATAAAGACATCTTTAGTTTGTATGATATCCGCAAGCCGGAATTGATAGAGCAACTGTTGATGGCACTTAGCTTGCAGATTTGCTCTGAAGTTTCATATCACGAACTGGCACAACTACTTTCCAGCGATCCGGCGACGATCGAACGCTATATCCTCATCCTGGAAAGGGCATATATCGTGTTTCGTCTCATTAACTACAGCACAAATCAGCGTAACGAGATCAAAAAATCCCGCAAAATCTATTTTATAGATAATGGAATCCGCAACGCTTTGATATCGGATTTTAGACAGATTGATCTGAGAGACGATATCGGCAAGCTCTGGGAAAACTACATTGTGTCCGAACTCCATAAATTCAGAAGTAATTACAATTCCATAGCCAAGCCATATTTTTGGCGTTCTGTCGGCAGCGGTGAGATCGATTTTCTGGAGCTTGAAAACGCTCAACTCACGGCTTATGAGATCAAATGGAATTCACAAAAACGCGCACGGACAAGGAGTTTCAACAATCTCTACCCCAATGCGAAGGTGAACCTGATCAATCGGGAAAACTATTTTACCTATTTAGTGGGGCAATGACGAAGATCATGGCAGGAGACGATTCAACAATCGGGCGGAGCAAGGTGCGCAATTCAGTTCCAAAGCACGGATTCTCTTGACAAATAGCTCCCCTTCGAGGCGTGGTAATCTCCAAACTAATACGGATCAGGAAAGATAAAATGCGATTTATACATGAATTAAAAGTGATCAAACGAGCGGTGGACGAAGTGCTACCGCTGGAAGATATGATCAAAAAACTGGAGAAATCCGAAAAAACCGGCATGCCCCTGAGGATCAAATTTGGCATCGATCCCACCGGTTATGACGTCCACATCGGACATCTGGTGCCGATCCGCAAGATGCGCGATTTTCAGGATTTGGGACACCTCGGAGTGATCATCATCGGAGATTTCACTGCTCAGATCGGTGATCCCACCGGGCGTGACGAATCCAGACCCCCGCTTACTTTGGACGAGATCAAATATAACAGCGAAAGATATATGGAACAGCTTTTTACCGTGCTGAAACCGGAATTGACCGAAGTGCGCTATCAAAGCGAATGGTTTGGCGGCATGGGCATGATGGACGTGCTTGGTATGATGGGAAAGTTTACCTTAGCGCAATTTATGGCGCACGACACTTTCCGCAACCGTTATGAGCAAGGACTCCCGCTCGGCTTGCATGAGATCATGTATCCCATCCTGCAAGGCTATGATTCCGTGGCGATCAAATCCGATGTGGAACTGGGCGCCACCGAACAGAAGTTCAACATCCTCTGCGGACGCGACATGCAAAGACACTTTGGCATGGAACAACAGGTCGCGGTGCTCTCTCCGATCCTCACCGGCACCGATGGAATCAACAAAATGGGCAAATCACTCAATAACTATATAGCCGTTTTCGACAGCGCCGACGATAAGTTTGGCAAAGTGATGTCCATCCCGGATTCCCTGCTTTTAAACTATTTCAAATATGCCGCGAACTATGATGAAGAGGCTATCGAAGCGATCAAACTCGAGCTGGAAGGCGGGATCAATCCGATGATCTTGAAAAAGCGTCTGGCGCGCGAAATCGTGAGTTTCTATCATGATGACTGCGCTGCCCGCGAAGCTCAGGAGCACTTTGAGAAACTCTTTTCCAAAAAGGAAATCCCGCAGGAGATACCGGAATATTTCACGCCTGACACAAGCATGCGCATCGTGAAACTGCTCACCGAAAGCGGACTCTGCGAAAGCGGAGGAGAGGCAAAACGCCTCATTTCCGGAGGTGGAATCTCTATCGATGGAAACAAGATATCCTCCATCGAAGCGGAGCTCGAAATCACCGACGGGATGGTGATCAAAGCCGGCAAACGCAAGTTCGTGCGCATTAGGAGAATCTGATGGACCAGCATCTGCAAGACAGCATCGTCAAGACCGGTGTCACAATTGGAATCATCGGCATCATGTTTTACTGCATCATTTTGCATGAGATCAGCCACGCGCTGGTGGCGCTCTGGCTTGGTGACGACACCGCCAAACGTCAGGGACGCATGAGTTTAAATCCGATCAAGCACATCGATATGTTTGGCACGGTGATCATGCCGCTGATACTATATTTCACCGCAGGATTCATCTGGGGCTATGCAAAACCAGTGCCGATTAATCCCCACAACTTTGTCAATTACAAGCGGGACATGGGTTTGTCTGCGTTAGCTGGTCCGGTCACAAACGTGATGATCGCGATCGTCTTTGCTCTGGTCTATCATCTCTTGCAGGGATTTGCCCTCTTTCAAAGCATCGCTTATATGGTGGTGTTTTTCAATCTCTTATTAGCGTTTTTCAATCTGATACCGATCCCCCCGCTGGATGGCTCCAAGGTTTTGGGCATTTTTCTGCCGGATCAGGCATATTTCAAATGGACGGCACAAGAGCGCAAAGGCATGTTTGCGCTCTTTATCATTATTATCGCATCGCAGCTGTTGGGCTTGAACGCGATCGGCTCCGTGGTTTTGCCTCCGGTCAAGTTCATCATGAATCTGTTGGGGATTGGCTAATTTATTGCATATCATAATCAAATAAAAACATACAGGATAGAATCATGGACAAAAACAAACTGATGCAAATGATTGACGAGCACGAAGTGAAAGCAATCGACCTGAAATATTGTGGAATGAATGGACACTGGTATCATATCACTTTTCCGGCGCGTAGAATCCAAAACGTGCTCGAACGCGGAGTTCCTTTTGACGGATCATCGATTCCGGGCATGCGTTCAGTCGAATCCGGAGACATGGTTTTGATGCCGGACATTGAAACCGCTCATCTCGATCCGTTCTACGAAACGCCGACCCTGAGATTGCTGTGCTCGATCTGCGATGCCGAAACCCGCAAGGGCATCAAGAAAGATCCCCGTAGTGTGGCAAAGCGCGCGCACGAATATCTGATCTCCACAGGAATCGCAGACAGCAGCACCTGGATTCCGGAGCTCGAATTCCACCTCTTTGACATGATTGAATATAACTCGGATGAATTCTCTTCGGGATATACGATCAGTTCGTCTGAGAACAAGGCGTGCCTGCCGATGGATTTTGACGACATCGATGGGATCGCCCAGCAGGGCGTGAAGGGATATCACATGGATACACCCTATGACCGTTTCTATGAGCTCAGACAAAAGATGGTGGACACTATCGAAGATTATGACATCAAGATTCGCTATCACCATCATGAAGTGGGGCTCTCCTCACAACAGGAAATCGAGACCGAACTGCTCGCCTTTCCAAAGATTTGCGATGATACGATGGTGATGAAGGATATCATTCGGCGAACCGCTCTCGAATATGGCGTCACCGCTACTTTCATGCCCAAACCGGTTTACAATCAAGCTGGAAACGGGATGCACTTTCATATCATGCTGCATAAAAACGGCAACAACGTCTTCTTTAAAAAAGGTGGCTATGCAGATCTCTCGGAAGAAGCGATCTGGTTCATCGGCGGAGTGCTCAAACACGGACGCAGCCTCGTTGCCTTCACCAATCCCAGTACCAATAGCTACAAGCGACTGCTGCCCGGTTTCGAAGCTCCGGTGAAATTATTTTATGGCTTGGCAAACCGCAGCGCAGCGATTCGCATACCCAAATATGCAAACACTCCGGAGAGCAAAAGATTTGAATTCAGAACCGGTGACGCCACCTGCAATCCCTATTTTGCCATGAGCGCCATCCTGATGGCAGGGCTCGACGGCATCATAAACAAGATTGATCCGGCACAGTATAACTTCGGTCCTTATGACGATAACGTCTTTAACTGGAGTGAAGAAAAGAAAGCGACCCTGCTATCGATCCCCGCAAACCTCAAGGAAGCGATGCAGTGTCTTGAAGAAGATCATGATTACCTACTGCAGGGCGGAGTCTTCAACGAAGAACTGATTGAGAGCCACATCAAGCTCAAGCTCGCCGAATACGAGGCTGTTTTAAACAGAGTTCATCCCCATGAGATGATCCTCTATTACAATTTGTGATTTAAGGAACGATACTTGCAACAGTGTCGGTCATAAAGATTATTCCAAAATACTAAGGAAAGACAATGAAAAAACTTGTGGTTCTCCTACTGCTCAGTGTGTGTGTGTATGTCGCATTTGCCGCACAGACTGAACACCAATTTCGTACATATAACGATGCGTTCTCGATCGGTTCGAGAAACGTTGCTTATATGGACATCAATTTCAGCTTGCCTGAATATGAGATCGTTGAAGAAAACGTGGGCGGAGCGATCTATCACCGAATCCTCCTGCCCGATGCCGGAACCCTGATGGAAAGCGGCATGCCGGAGCTACCCACTATCTCCATCAACATTGCGATCCCGCGCAGAGGCGGAGTCTCCATCGAAGCGCTCGCTTCTCATCAGACCAATGTATCTCAGTTCAAAGCGTATCCTTTGCAGCAGGGACATGAGCTGGAAAGTCCCAAAGCCTTTGTGATCAAGAATTCTTATTACAACAGTGGTGGCATCTATCCGGAAGCCGCTATCGAATATAGTGATCCGATGATCATTCGCGATTTTCGTATCATCACCGTTCAGATCAATCCCTTTTCCTACGATGCCGAAAACCAGGAGCTTGTCGTTCGTGAAAACATCAGTTTCCGGCTGAACTATCATAACTCCATCGGAATCAACGAACTCGAAGGTGAGCTGACAGGCTATTCCCCCAGTTTCACCAAGATCTATGAATCCATGATCCTCAATTTTAACGATTACCGCAATCCGATGTATGCAAACGTGCCGCCCCGCTATCTGATCATCTATGGCACCACCACCGATCAGAACTTCCACACTGCCTTGAACGGCTATATTCTCTGGAAAAAGCAAAAAGGTGCGGATGTCGATGTTGCCAGTACTGCGACAAACTCAGCGGGATCAAGCACTACTTCGATCAAGAACTATATCCAAAGCGCCTACAACAATCCCGCCACGCGCCCTGATCATGTCATCTTAATTGGAGACACCGGCGGAGCCTACACAATCCCCACGTTCACGGTCAGTGGCGGTCCCGGGGATTATCCTTATACACATCTTGCCGGAGGAGACGGTCAAGGCGATGTGTTTATCGGCAGAATCTCCGTCGAGGATTTCACTCAGTTCAATCTGATGCTGGCAAAGACCTATCTTTATGAAAGAGACATCAACGTCAGCACCGCTGCCTGGCTGGAAAGAATGCTGTTAGTGGGAGACTGGTCTCCCTCAGGCATTTCCACCATGTATATCAGCAAGTATATCAAGGAATTGGCGCTCTACGTGAATCCGAATTACACTTTCACGGAACTCTATGGCGCAGAGCCTTCCGCCGCCTCTATGAATACCGCCATCAACCAAGGCGTCGGCTTTTTCAGCTTTCGCGGATATCTTGGCATGAGCGGATGGTCTCCTTCGGAGTCGTTGAACAATGCGTTCCGCTTGCTGCATGCAGTGATCATCACTTGCGGAACGGGAAATTTCAGCGGCGGCACAGCCACCTCCGAAGCCTTTGTCCGGCTCGGCACTTCCGCCTCTCCCAAGGGAGCGGTGACCGCCATCGGCATGGCTACTTCATCCACCCACACGACTTTCAACAATTGTGTGCACGGTGCCATTTTTGCCGGAGTCTATGCCCATGAAATGAGAACCATGGGCGAGGCTCTCCTGCATGGCAAGCTGTATCTGAATCAGATATTTGGGGTTTCCTCACCCGGTAACGTCATCAGCTTTGCGCAATGGTCTAACCTAATGGGCGATCCCACCATGGAAGTCTTCGTCGGCATACCCAATCAATTCAATATCACTGCGCAAAGTACCATCCCGCTTGGTTTGAGCCTGCTTGATATCGCGGTCAGAAATGTTGGAAACCTCGCTGTCGAAGGCGCCTGTGTGACCCTCACTCAAGGCACCAACGTGATCGCCAGAGGCTACACCGATATCAATGGAAACGTGATCATGAACCTGCCTGTCTCGATGGTTGCCGGAGCGATGATCATCACCGTTTCCGCGCACAATTTCAAACCGCTGCAGCAAAATATCACGGTAGCCAACATCGCAACCCTCGTTCCTGATTCAATCCTTATCGAAGATGACGCCAACGCTCCTTCGAACGGAAACGGAGACGGACTTGCCAATGGCGGCGAGACAATTGAAGTGCTCTTTGGATTGAATAACACCGGCTCGACCACGATCAGCGGCATTAGCGGATACATCACCACTACCAGTCCCTATGTGACTTTTACAGATTCCACGCTGTCTTATCCGAGTATTCCCGGTCAGGGGCTTGGCTTCAATAACACTCCGATCGTGATGAATATCGCCAGAAACACTCCCCATCTGGAAACCCTTCGCATTCATCTGATACTCACCGATTCACAGGGCACGGAATATGACGTCTCGGAGTTTATCATCGTGCACAACGCCAAGATCAGATATCTTTCCTATGCCATGGTCGGAAACACAAACAACGCTCTTGATCCCGGTGAAACCAGTGCCTTCAATGTGCTGATCTCAAATATCGGCGCCATGCCTGTGACCGGTGTTTTCGGCAGGCTCTATAGCTTGAACGATCTCGTTTCGACTCCGGATCACACAGCTTATTATGGCGATCTGGCAGTGAACGCACAGGCGAACCCCACCACCGATAACTTCCAGCTATTTGCACGTTCCGAAACACTGCCAGGCATGCTGATCCCGATGCGATTGAAACTATATAATGCACTCGGTTTCGAGCAATGGGTTGAATTTACCCTCACCGTCGGCGTCGTCACCGTCAACGATCCTCTGGGTCCAGACACCTACGGATATGTGATCTTTGACGATACGGATGCCTCCTATAGCCAACGCCCTATCTATGATTGGGTGGGAATCGCTCCCGCAGAGGGAGGAGTAGGCACACCGCTCGCGATCTCAGATTCATATACCTCAGGAAACGAAGGCGACCAAGTGGGTGCAAACGCACTCGCAGTCGTCACTCTGCCCTTCCCCTTCCAATTCTATGGCAGGTTGTATAGCCAGATCACTGTTTGCTCAAACGGATTCATCGCCCTGGGTGTGACCGCCAATGCCGAATTCCGAAACTTCCGTTTGCCGGGCGCCATGGGTCCCAATCCCATGATCGCTGCTTTCTGGGATGATCTTGCAACTCATGCCGGCAGCGGCATATACACCTGGTTCGACCGTAATAATCATGCTTTTGTGATCGAATGGTACAATATGCGCAACGGCAACAACGGCACGTCTCCGGAAACCTTCCAGATCATTCTCTATGATCAATCCACCCACTCCACCAGCCTTGGCGACGGACCAATCAAGATCCAATATCACACCTTCAATAACGTTGACGCTCAATCCGGAAGCCGTCATGGCAATTTCAGCACCATCGGAATCGAAGACCACACCGGTCAGGTGGGGCTTGAATATTCATTCAACAATCAATATCCAGCCGGTGCCTCTCCGCTTGGCAACCAACGCGCCATCTACATCACCAACGTGCCAGTTTATCTCCAAGTGGCGCATGTCATTTTGGGCGAGACCTATATCACGGACAGCAACGGCAACAGCGTTTGCGAGCCCGGTGAAACAGTCGAACTCGGCATTCAGCTCAACAACGCGGGAAACACTTTAGCGGACAACATCGTCGCCACACTGTCCACCGATAACCAATTTGTGACGATCATCAACGGTGTCTCCGACTACTATCCTTTAAACGCAGATGATTATGGCGTGAACCGCAGTCCCTACAGATTCAGCGTTTCGCCCCTCTGCCCCAATGGTCAGATCATCAATTTCTCACTGCAGGTCGTCTCCGGAGAATACCTCTGGACTCGTCAGTTCAGCATCCGCATCGATGCCTCCGTGCTGGAATACCACTCATTCCTGATCGAGGATTCCATAGCAGAGTTCAACGGTGTCATTGATCTGATGGAAACCGTCAAGCTCGTAGTCAACGTCAGAAACAACGCTGCGGTCGAAGCCAGAAATGTCGTCGCCGTTCTCAGTACTTCGAATCCGGACGTGGTCATTTCCGCACCGATATTGATCAAACCCGGAATCCAGGCAAATAACATCATGCAGTTTGTCTTTAACCTGCAGTTCAACGGCGTTAGCGGAACCGGCAATTATGTGCCTTTCCAATTCAATGCCACGTCCGGAAACGGTTTACCGCTTTCCACGACTATCCATGTTCCCTACAATATTCCGGAGCTTTTCAGCAATTTCGAACAGGAAAATGCCGGATTCATCTCCGAAACCGGTTGGGCTTGGGGTACACCTTCGCAGGTGGCTCCATACTCCGGACAGAAAGTCTGGGCGACCAACCTGAGCGGAACATATCCCCACTTGGTGGAATATCACCTCTTCACTCCTTCCTACACTCTGCAAGCCGCCAGCACGCTCAGCTTCAAACATTATTACAATGTGGAATCTGGCTATGACGGCTGCAACGTTAGCATCTCCATAAACAATGGAAATACCTGGACTATTCTGACCCCTGTGGGCGGATACACCCATACTGCGCTTTCCGGTTTGAACGGTGAGCCAGGCTATTCCGGAAACAGCAATGCCTGGATGTCCGCAAGTTTCAACCTGAATAGCTACGCGGGGCAAAGAATCAGGCTGCGTTTCCGTTTTGGATCAGACGGAGCGGTGAGCAATATCGGTTGGTTCCTGGATGACTTCATGCTCACGGGAGTCGATCGCAAGACCGGCTATCTGCATGGAATCGTGATTCCCACTTCCGATTTTTCCCCTACCTTGGCAACGGTTTCGGCAAACAACTATCTTGCCACGAATCCTGCTGCCGACGGCACTTTCAAGCTCTATCTACCCTTTGGCAATTTCTCCGTCACAGCTTCTCTGCCGCACCATCAAAGCTCATCAACGAACAACGTCAATATCTCACCCTCCGTGCCTCATCGCTACACGGAGTTTACCCTGATCAGCCTTCCCAAGCCGGCGAGCATTCACTTCACTGTGAACAACCTCACCGGATTGATGAACCTGAGCTGGATGGAACCATTCGACCCCGTCCTGCCGGTGATGGCATACAAGGTTTACAAGAAATTTGATTCAGGTCCTTTCACCCTACTCCAGGAAACGACCTCCACCTATTTCAGCGAAACCATCAGCCTCCACGGCACATATAAATACTTCGTGACCGTCCGCTACATCAATACCGAGGGAACTCCCAGCGACACGGTGTCCTTTGCCTTCCCCTATGTAAGCAACGCGGAAGAAGCGCAGACTCCAGGATTGGTCACAAATCTCAGGGGAAATTACCCCAACCCCTTCAATCCCAGCACCACCATTTCCTTTGATCTGGCAAAAGCCGGAAAGGTGAAACTCAACATCTACAACATCAAAGGACAATTGGTGAAAGCCCTGGCAAACGACGTTTTCGGCGTTGGCAGACACCGCATCATCTGGGATGGAAAGGACAACCACAAGCGCAGCGTCGCCAGCGGAGTGTATTTCTACCGCCTGGAAACAAAGGGCTATACCAATACCCGCAAAATGCTGATGTTAAAATAACATTAAACTCTCGTAAATCTAAATATGACCCCGGTGGAAACACCGGGTTTTTCTTTTTGCCCAGAGAAATATGATAACATGTAGAGCAGCATGCCGATGCTGTTTATCCGGAAAGCTAATCTGGGAATCCGGGGAGTTTAGCAGCAGTGGCATGCTGAACTACCGGAAAGTTTATTGCATTTTCGTTTCCGCAGCATCGGCATGCTGCGCTACCACGCCCCACTGCGTCAATCATGCCTTAATCAAGCCTTAATCAAGCGTAATAAAACTAACGCTTGATTAACACTATGGAAAGGGAGTGGCATCGGCTATGAACATGTAAGTAATTGATGCACTGGGATATATGGCAATATGTAGAATCGCGATAAACAAATAACGATAAGCAAATATACAAATCCTTGGATGATGAGCAAATGGGTAAGCAAGAAAGTACAAGTATATTGTTTGGGCAGTAGATCAGAAAAACTTGCAGATTTCCAGAAAATGTTTATCATATCAGAAATCGTTTGATAGTATCGAGTGAATAAGCCAAAAGGGCTGATCGGTTGGTCTGTGTCCAACCTTTTCCCGATACACGAACTATAAATAGAAGGAGTAAACAATGAACAAGATTTTCTTGCTAATAGTTATGCTAATAGCCGTAGCAGCCGTTTTTGCACAAAATCCCGTAGCAAAGGGTCAGACCCAATTCAACGCGGGTTTCGGTTTTTCATCCTGGGGTGTGCCGATATACTTGGGTTTGGATTATGGAGTACACAAGGATGTCACTATGGGTGGTGAGTTTTCTTTCAAGTCCTTCCGTGAAAAACTCCACGATGAACACTACAAGCATTCAGTAATTGGGATATCCGGTAATGCCAATTATCACTTTAACCACGTCCTGAAGATCCCGAAAAACTGGGATTTCTATGGCGGATTAAACGTTGGTTTTTACGTATGGAACTCACCGGATGATTATGAAGGAACGCACACATCAGGTTTGGGACTTGGTGCTCAAATCGGCGGGCGCTACTATTTTACGGAAAGCATGGGCGTGAATCTGGAACTGGGTGGCGGTAATGCTTTTTCCAGCGGGAAGATAGGTATTTCAATCAAACTATAAGCTGCGCCGAACCCTTCGCAAAGCGAAATGAAGGTGTTGGGGTCTTTGGTCGGCTTTGAATGGAATGCGGAGCCCGATAAAAAAACCGGACTCCGCAAATGATGCTTTAGATCAAGCCCTGATCCATCATGGCGTTTGCCACTTTGATGAAACCGGCTGTGTTTGCGCCTTTGACGTAGTTGATAAATCCGCCTTCCTTGCCGTAGCGTTCGCATTGGGCGTGGATGGCTTTCATGATGCTGTGCAGCTTGGCATCGACTTCCTCGCGGGTCCAGGAGATGCGCATGCTGTTTTGGGTCATTTCCAGACCGGAGGTTGCGACTCCGCCGGCGTTGGCAGCTTTGCCGGGACCGTAGAGAATCTTGTTCTCAAGGTAAACCTCGACTCCTTCAGGAGTAGTGGGCATATTGGCACCTTCGGAAACGCAGAAACAACCGTTTTTGATCAAGGTTTTGGCTTCTTCGCCGTTGATCTCGTTTTGCGTGGCGCATGGAAGAGCGATCTGAGCGGGGATGATCCAGGGTCTTTGACCGGGATAGAATTTGACGCCAAACTCATCGGCATATTCGCTGATGCGTCCGCGTTTGATGTTCTTCAGTTCCATCAGGTACTCCCACTTTTCGCCTTTGATGCCATCCGGATCGTGGATGAAACCATCGGAATCGGAAGCAGTGACGACTTTGCCGCCCATCATGTTGACCTTCTGGATGGCAAACTGCGAGACGTTTCCGGAGCCGGAGACGAGCACCGTCTTGCCTTGGAGGCTGTCACCGCGGGTCTTGAGCATTTCCTCGGCAAAATATACGGTTCCATAGCCTGTGGCTTCAGGACGGATCAGGCTTCCACCCCAATCGAGTCCCTTGCCGGTGAAGACACCGGTCACTTCGTTCACGATCTTTTTGTACATGCCATACATGAACCCGACTTCACGTTTACCCACTCCGATATCCCCGGCGGGTACGTCCCTGTTCGGACCAATGTGACGATAGAGCTCAAGCATGAAGGAATGACAGAAACGTTGGACTTCTTCGTCCGAACGACCGCGGGGGTTGAAATCCGAGCCGCCTTTGCCACCGCCCAAGGGAAGGGTGGTGAGACTGTTTTTGAATATTTGTTCGAAACCGAGGAACTTCAGGATGCCCAGATTCACGCTGGGGTGGAATCTCATGCCACCTTTGTAGGGACCGATGGCGCTGTTGAATTCCACGCGGAATCCACGGTTGACGATCACTTCCCCGCTATCCGTCTGCCATGGAACGCGGAAGATAATCACTCGCTCGGGTTCGACGATACGGTCCAATATCTTGGCTTTGCGATATTGGGGATTAGATTCATAGACGTCCCATATCGATTCGACGACTTCGGTTACCGCCTGGATAAACTCAGGTTGATCGGCGTTTTTTGCCGATACTTGGTGCAAGAATTCGTGCATGGTCATATTCACATACCTCCTGTGATTTTTTTTGTACACGAGTTTCTATGTTTTATTTAATTTCCATCATGGTATTTCACTTGATTATGACGGCGTTCTTTCCGTCAAATAAAATCTTCAGATTCTTCGGCGCGCGCCGCACTTCAAAGTAATTTCCCTGAAACACGCACTCCTGTTCCGAAAGCCAATTCCAATTCATATAGTCGTTTACGGCTTTGTCCCAGACCGTGAGATAGCCAACGTTCATGCTAAAAAGATTGTGGAAAAAGTGGCTGCCGTGCGAGGCTTCGATGGACATGTTTGGCAGGACGACTTCCACAATGACCTGGGCGTTGCAGATTTGGCTCCAGTTTACCGGAATACCAAGAAAGCGGTCGCTGGAACCCCATCTGCCGGGTCCGATCAATATATACTTCGTCTTGCTTTCGCGCATGCGTTGATTGATATTTTCCAGCTCGCGCGCCATTTCTTCAGTCTTGATGATGTTAAATTTCTCTGGAGGGATATAGATAACCGTTTCCAGTTCATCGTTGATCTCGCTGCCCAGCGCATAAGACGAGAACAACAATAAATCCTCGCGCTCCTCGGTATATTTCTCCAAGGGTTGTGAGTATTGAAGGATGTTCACGGAGATGGGGCGGATCTGCAAGAGGTGAAAACTTGCCAGACCGGTCTTGCCGTCAACGTCGAAGGCAAATTCCATCTCGATCTCGCAACCCAGCACCTCCCGCCCCAGATTGATAAAATCCATGATGATGTCTGCCAATGGAAACTGCTTGTAATGCAGAAGGTTGCGATATGTTATCACTCTCGCACCGCGAGCATAGGAACCGGAGATGAATTCCTTGTTTTCATAGTCCCAGACCGAGGTTAGGAGGTTGAGATCAGTCTCATACAGTTTCTGTGAAGTTCGAATCTTGATCAAAGAGGCATCCTCCCCTTCGCGAAGGTCAAATTCAGTCACATCCGGGGCGATGGCATATAGATGACGCTGAGCACCTTCCACGATGTCTATTGCACGAAACATATCCTTATTGGGATAGCGCGGACAGAAAGCGAAGGTGCGTTCACGCTCCACGGCAGTTTTTCCCAATCCGGTGGATAGGGATACGACTCCGTCCTCGTGTTTCATGTTTGTTCCGGGATAGTAATTGTAGGACTGCGCCACTCCGGAAACCAAAGGATAGTAATAGTCTCCGTGTTTCGAGCCGGCAACCTTTTGGATGATGATCGCCATCTTTTCTTCACGGGAAGGGATGCGTAGCGCTTCCCGATAGACGCGTGCGCTCTTCAGATACATAGAGGAATAGACCAGTTTGATCGCCTGTACCATTTGCTGGAGGCGGATATCGTGATTGGAATGACTGTTTGGGATGAGAAACGTTCTGAAAACTCCGGCGAAGGGATTGGTGATTGAATCTTCAAGCACGGAGGAAGAGCGGATCGCAAGGGGAAAATCCGTCTGACGGATGATTTGGCTCAGCACTGCGATCGCGTTGGTTGGGATATGGCAATTTAGAAATAGATCGTCTATCTCAGCGTCAGTTAAGGTTTCGTAGATACCGACGTCTTGCAGGACGGGATTGTTTGCCACGAACATGTCAAAGACGCCGGTGGCAAGAACAGCGGCGACAGGAACGGAGATACTTACTTCGGGATACTTTTCGCAGAGGTTGCTATAGCGGTTGAGAACGACATTGAGAAAAGCCAGTCCGCGGCCCTTGCCGCCGATTGAATCGTCTCCGATCTTATAGATCAGATTGATCTTAAAATCGCTTTCCTGGTTAAAATCTTGAATCTTCTCGCGCCGGCGGTAGGAAATCAGGGACTGGAAGGCTTCCACGATCCGCTCTCTCAAAATAGTGGGATCGTTGATCTCCGCAAAACGGGCAACATATTGGGATAGCACCGTTTCCGCGTGAGTACGCAACCAGTTTTGGATATGAAGATTGTGATAATGATAGAGCAGAGATTCATCCGGGATGACCGATAACTGGTGCATGAAACCGATCA
Organism: Candidatus Cloacimonadaceae bacterium; assembly: GCA_030693415.1. Classification (NCBI taxonomy): domain Bacteria; kingdom Pseudomonadati; phylum Candidatus Cloacimonadota; class Cloacimonadia (SeqCode); order Cloacimonadales (SeqCode); family Cloacimonadaceae (SeqCode); species Cloacimonadaceae bacterium (SeqCode). The sequence goes on from JAUYAR010000094.1 coordinate 23,569, forward strand.
GGGTCTGCGCTTCGCCGATATTGCTTTGATCCGGCATTCGGAAGATGAATTTGCCAAAGCCGATCTCTGTTTCCAACCAGCGACGAAGCTGCACTTTCAAGCCCGGCAGGTCTTTGTAGAGGAATTCACCTTCGTTGCTGGTGACGATATCCCGATACATGGGGTTGAAACTTTGCAGGAGGAAAGGCAGGGTGGGCTTGCTTTTTCGGATATATTGCAGTAGTTTCAAACCGGCATCGCGTTCAAACTCGCCACGATGGTGATAATTGACGTTGCTGATAATGCCGATCACACTGTCTTCATACTCTTGGTAAAATTCCATAGCACCCGCAAAATCATGCACAAGGATTATCCTCGGGCGGGCATTCATATACAAGGTTTTGTTCATGTCCTGGTGCTCTCTGCGGATAACGGCTTGATTTAGTTGCATGATCTGTTCATAGAAAAGCGGCAGGAATTGCGAATAGTATGGGATGAAAGTCTCAACAACGAGGATCACCGGAACGGGAAAAATGCTGTTGTCATGCGCGATGTTTTTGCGCTCCTCCCACAGTTTGATGATCACCAGAAAGAGCTTTGAATCCCCGTTCCAATAGAACATATCGTCCACGCTCCGGAGTTCTTCGACGTGATTTTCGATGAACATCAGATCCTGTGGAGCTGCCAATAAAAAGAAAAGGGGTAGCTCCGGATGTGTCTCTTTGATCACCCTCACCAGTTCCAGAGCGATTCCACGCATTGATGCAAGGTGCAGCACGATGATATCGATCTGCTCAAGCTCCAACAGGCTTTGAGTGCTCTCCATCGAGGAGGCGTGAAAAATGCTGGGCTGTGTGCTCAGATTGAGCAGATAAAAGTCCTCCGCCACCTGTTCGGCAAGGAAACCATCAACCTCAAACACGAATGAATCATAGAGCGACGCGATCAGAAGAATGTGATGCACTCGATAGGGCATCATCTTTTCGAGGAGCTCGATCTCCCGCGACCAGTAGTTTGATGCGATCATGCGCTTTCCGCCTTAAACCTATATTTCATACACCTAATATCCACGCATCAAAACTATTTACCGATCACCGCGACGCCGGTTTTACCATCCATCCGCACTATCAGAGGATGGTCGAATTCCACATGGACAAAATAGTTCCCCCTTTCGGTGACGGGGCGCGCAAGCAACCATTCCAGATCGACAAAATCGGTGCTGGAGACGAAAGGTATGGTGAAATATCCCACGTTCATCGCCACCAGATTGTGGAAGAAGTGCGTGCCCTGTGAGGCTTCGACGATGAAATCCCTCAAGCCCGTTTCGAGGATGACCTTGGCACGATTGATCTGGGGCCAGCGGACAGGGATGCCCAGAAACTTGTCTCTCGAGCCCCAACGCCCCGGACCGATCAGGATATAACGTTTTCCCAGCCTTGCCATCTTTTCGTTGAAGCGCTCGATCTCTTCCTGCATGGGGAGCGTCATGGTCTTATCAAAGTTGTTTGGATCGAGATAGATGATATCCGTCAGATCGTTGATCACCCCGTTTCCCATGCCGTGCTCAGTGTACATGAGCAGATCTTCCTTGTCGAGGTTTTCCGTGTCGATGCGATAGGCATCGGTATTGACGGAGAGCGGTCTGATCTGCAAAATATAAAAGGTGGGCTTCTGATTGTAACGCGGATCGACGTCCAGATTCACGGCAAATTCGATCTCTACCGGGATTCCGAGCGCGATTTCTCCGATTTCGAGCAGTTCTCGCACGATCCTTGCCAGGGGAAATTGATTGTATTTTAGCACACCGGAAAAGGTGAGAACCCTCATCCCGCGCTCGTTTAGGTTATCCGTGAGCCGATAGTTTTCATAATCCCATACCGAAGCCAGATATCTCAAGACGCCATGCGATTCGGCATTTTTGAGATTCAGCTTCACTAATGTGATCTCTTCACCTTTTTTGAGGTCAAAATCGTTCATGGAGAGATCCAACACATAGTATTCTTTTTGTGAAGACCGCATCATTTCCTGCTGGGGCAGCATCTCGGTATCTGGATAGCGGGGACAGAAACGATGATTGAGCTTGCCTTCGACTACGGATTTTCCCAGCCCCAAAGCGATATTGGCAATGCCGTCGATATGGGTCATGTGTCCGGTCGGATAGAAGTTGTAGGACTGAGCGACACCGGAGATATGAGGATAATAATAGTGTTCGCCTTTGAGGCAGCCGGCGACCTCCTGGATGATCACCGCCATCTTTTCTTCTTCGGCTTTGAAGTTCAGGGCTTCAAGGAAGTTGCGCGCGTCGGAGAGATATACGGATGAAAAGACGAGTTTGATCGCATCCATCAATTGGCGCAAACGATGGAGTTTATCGGAGTGATTGTTGGGCAGCATAAATGTGCGATAGACTCCAGCAAGCGGCTGTGCCTGAGAATCTTCCAGCAAGCTGGAGGAGCGCACGGCTATGGGGTATTTGATTTGGTCGAGGAAGACCTCAAGCCTGTGCACGAGCTGCTCGGAGAGTTTTCCCTCAATGAATATTGAATCGATCTCCTCATCTGTCTTACCATGGATCTTTTCCACGATGCTGTTGCTCTCCACAAAGCGGTCAAATTCGTTCGTGCCGATGATTGCCGTGCTGGGCAGGGATATTCCGACATTCTCAAATTTCTTTTCAAACTCCATCGTGGTGAGCAGCGCGTTCAAGAATGCCAAGCCACGTCCCTTTCCACCGAGCGAACCTTCCGTGAGCCGGATAATCTGGTTCATCTCGCTCAGTGACACGGCATCGAAATTGATGATCTTGCCGCGGTTTTTGTCGATGCGTACGGTGCGGAAGATGTGATGTAGAAACTGACGCACCTCATCCTTGCTGGCAAAATCGTCTATCTTCATCGGGCGGATGCGTTTGGCGATTTGTACTTCGCCGTGGGCGATCAACCAGTTTGAGAAATGATTGAATTTGCTGTGAAAGATCAGCGAATCATCTGGAACGTGCAGGATCTTTTCCTCGAATTCGGCGATGTTTGCCGCTTCGTTGATGATCTCACCGTCGCTATTGCGAAAGACGAAATTGCCGAAACCGAGATTATAGACCATGAAGTTGCGCAAGTCCGCAAAGAGATGTTTTGAGTTTTTATTCAGAAAGTTTACGCCAAGTTCCGTGGCGATCTCTTTGTTTTCGTCCTCCGAGGATTGAAGAATAATGGGCAGGTCTTTGTTCTTGGACATGATTTCTTTGATCAGTTTGATCCCCGCTTGGGCATGCACCTCGCCATTGATCTTGTATCGCACGTCCGAGATCAGGCAGAGCAGATAGTTCTTGTATTTCTCATATAGCATCAACGCTTCTTCATAATCATGCGCGAGCAGCACTTTGGGGCGGATGCGCATCCTCAGGCGTTTATTGATGTCGCTCACTTCCTCTTCGATGAGCCTTTGGGTTTGTTTCATGATCACGCTGTAGAGCGAAGGCAAAAACATTGAGTAATAGTGGATCGAATCTTCCACCAACAGGATGACGCGCACCAAACCGTTCGCAGTATCAAACTCCACGTTCATCTGATCTTCCACGTTTTTGACCATTGCCAGGAAGAGCTTCGTATCTCCATTCCACAAAAACACGTCGTCGATATATTTCTTATCCTCGGGATGATTTTCCCAGATGATATAATCCGATGCCACATTCAATAACAGAAGCACCGGCAGGTCGGGCTTGAAGGATTTGATCTCCTTGGCGAGCTGGAAGGGACCGATATCACCGATGCGCATCATCGTGATCACGAGGTCATAATTGTTTTCCTTCAATTTCTCCAAGGCTTCGGTGCCGGTGGGCACGCTGGTGATTCGTGGCGCGGTACTCAGATTGAGCTGGCGGTATTCTCCAAAGATCTGTTCGGAGAGGCGTCCGTCCTGTTCGAAAATGAAGGCATCGTAAAAAGTGGAAACCAACAGAATATCCCGTACACGTCTTTGCATCAATTGATGAAAGATGTCCTCGCCAAATTTGAATTTATTGTAATAGTAATTCAGTTCTTCCATTTTCATGGGCACATCCTCAACTTCATAAATAAGCGTTCAGATGATAATGAGGTAAAAGTGGATAATATGTCAATGAAAATAATGGAGGATTCTTTAACTGATATGGAGATAGTGAGTTGTGCGCGCAAGGGCAAAGTGAGTTAAACTTTTTTTACGGAGCATGATTACCGGCAAGCGAAGACATTCTATTACTTAAAGTCTAAGAAGAAATAATGAAACACATGACTATTATGAGGTTCGTTTGTTGCTGATATATCCCCTGTAAGTGAGTATGGGTTTGTGTTTATTTGAAAAAATCCTATGAGAGTTTCTCGTCTATTAGTGGATAATTGTGAAAACCTTGTCAATGTGTTTTCCAATATTACCGCGAAGAGTCTGCTCACCATCCTTGCTCATTTCAGTTCTGTGAACAATATCACCATGATGTTGATCAATACGATTAACCATGGTGAAAGCAACGAGATCACAGAAGTGTGTCAGGCAATTGCGGATAACGTATTCCTCTTCCAAAAGATCAACTTGCTGGGCAATTGGTATCCCACTATGCGGGTTACCCGCTCCTCAAGAAGCTTGCATAATGAGGTAACACTGCACGTTTATAGAAGACAAGACGGTTTACTGGAATTATTGGACAGCTTTTCCCTGATTAAAAACTTTGCATGTTCCGAACATGCTTTGCTTCCCATCAGGATTTTTGCTCCAGGTAACTCGAAAGAGTTTATCCAGTTTATTTCCGATATTAGGTTTCAATTGGAAAGAACGAAACTGCTTGATGATTTTGAAGTAGCTCATGCCAAAATTGATAATCAGGCTATCAAATCAGCCCTAAAACTCAACTACGGAACTATCAAATCCGGTGATGTCGCAACGGTCTCCACGATCAACGAATGGCACAATTACATCAAGGAAATGATCAGCGCCAGTTTATCACATCAGGATGTCAGCATAACGACCAAGCCCTATAGCATCTCCGATGTGTCGATCGTTCTGGATAATGAATCCGTGAAAGATGCCGTTACTCTGCAAATCATCCCCGGTCATTTATTGCACAGATACCTGAGCAACCTGCTCGTTATATCGGATTATATCAATTTCTACAATAACCCCGCGCTTGATTACAACAAAAAGTTCGCTGAACATTTCGTTACAGTAGATGATAACTACACCTCAATAACATTTGAAACTGACAATCAATCTAGTCGCATTAAAAAATGCATCCTTGGAAAATCCTACTATTTTATGCATACATCCTCTACTAAAATAGCTTCAACCGAGGAAGAGGAAACATTTATAATCCCGGATATACTCTTCAATCCGGCAATTGATAGATACCCCACAACGGGTTTGTCCACCAGCCCGGAGCATGGCTATAAAATCAGGTTGAAAGACGTCAAAGAGCATGGGGGAAAGTATGCTTTGGTACTAAATTATGATGATGATGGCAAGCCAACCGAACTCTTTGAAGGACGTATCGACGTAAGGGCATACCCGTTTTACATTGATCCGAGAATTGATCTGATCATCAGAAAAGGCAAAGATGTTTCTCCCCAAACAAAGGATAATTATATTTACAAGAATCATTCTGCAGAGGACTACTTTGCCACATTTTGCGAATTGAATTCGGAAGAGAGGCAGCAAGAACAGCTTGGTGTTATTCTAACAAACAGCTATGAAAAGCAAAATGACCTTCTCTGTAATATCCAAGATTTAGGAGTTAACAAGACTATAGTCATCAGAGACTGGTATTCTGCACATCAGGAATTGATCAATACGGTTTTGCAGAACCAACCTGATTTCTTTGAAGACTACCAAATTTCCTATGTTATACCAACCAAGTTTTTATATCAAACGTGGTATTTGGGTGTTCCCAATACCAGCCCAAGAAAAGACCTTGCCTGCGAGATAATGGTCAAGATGACAGAGCCGCATGATATGGAAACGCTGAAAATACTTGGCTTGGGAATACCTGTCAACCGTCAAGCTTATGCTAAGAAAGAAAAAAAATACTTCCCCAGTTTGGAGTATGAGAAATTACTGGAGAAACTGAAAACTAGCAATGCCGTTCCAGTTTCCTATATGCTCTGCTATTACAAGCTTGTAACACCCATTGGTGGTGCGCTCCGGAATCTGGCGCTTGCGACAAAATCTAACAATAGCAAAGATAACCAAATCGGTATTCTGGTAGATAGCTATCTAAAGCTCAAGAATAGCCTATGCAAAAGCTGTCTGCTAAAGGGTGAAAGATGTCCCTTAACACAGCCATCCTCAAACAACACCAAATAAGCCGAAGCCACAACAGATACTCAAATTGTATCTCAAGATAGGGCGGTTAACAACTCTGAAACGCCATCTTCGTGAAGCTCTTCAAGATGATCTGCCATTTCGTTTTATCAAGAATCGAAACCCGATGTGCAAACTGATTGAAGGCGAGATGTGAATTCGATTTGAATGGATAAAACTCCATCAGGACGGGACACCTTCCCCCTTTGCATTACGGTATCAATACGGACTCATTACGGACTTAGTCCGTATTGACTCCGTAATGCTCACGGGGAAGGATAGGGTGAGATCGTGTAAACGATTCAGGGAGAGTATGATGCGGCACTACGAGGAAAAGCAGGGAATTATGGATTTGAAGGTGATTAATTTGCCATGCTGGAGGATACTCATGATAAAAAAAAGAACGGGCACGATCATTGAGATCGCGCCCGTATAGGGTCATCGATCATCGGACGAAAAAGCGGCAGCGCCATCCGCCGATGAAGTGATCATAATTATTTCAACAGCAGCATCTTGCGGGTCTGGCTGTTTCCGTTGATAGACAGACTGTAGAAGTATAAACCGGAGCCGACAGCTTTGCCGCCGTCATCGGTTCCGTTCCAGATAATTGAGTGCTTTCCACGCGCTACATCGGATTCCAGCAAGGTTTTAACCACCTGTCCCTTGATGTTATAGATCATTAGTTTCGCGTTTCCGCCTTGTGCGGCGTTGAAAGCGATGGTGGTGGTGGGGTTGAAGGGGTTGGGATAGTTTTGCAGCAGCTCGAATGGTTTTTGAATGATGTGATCATCGTTGCTCACATAATTATCCGGTGGGATGGTCGTGAACTTGATCGCCAATCCGGCTTGCAAAGGAGTTGCGGTCGGAGGGTAAAAATTGGCGTGGGTATAGGACAAACCTACAGTCTGACTGTGGTTTTCGATGCCGACGGTGCAATAGTTTGTCGTGGTCCCGGGGTTGTCAACGGTGTGATACTGAACCACGATGTCGCCATCCCGATCCTGTTGCGGATAGAGGATGATCTGAAACTTTTCCAGCGAAGGGGTGTTTGAATTGATGGTATATTGGTTGTAGGCATCGTTCCATTGGACGATATAGCGGTTGTTTGCCGCGTCAAACCAATAGAGAATGCGCATATTGGCGAAGATGGGGTTGCCATCTGGGTCCACACCGGTTTTTCTTCCTTTGAGGTCATCCCAATAACCTGCGATCATGGCATAGGGACCCAAAGCTGCGGGGATGTAGTGATTGTAGAAATCTTCCATATCCGTGGGCAACAGTGAGATCCAACCGTTGGAACACATGGTGACGTGATTATAGTTTCTGCCATAGAACCTGAAGTTGAAGGGCAGATCGACCGTGCGGGATCCATCGTCCATGATCAACCAAAGGTTGCCCTGTCCGCCCAGGAGAGGATCAAGTTCGATCCAATTATAGGTCGGGGTTTGGGCAAAACCGGCATCAAAACTGTCATAGGCATAGTATCCGTAGGGACAAGGGCCGGTGGGCGAAGTGGTTGCAGGCGTTCCCGCAGTGAGCGCATAGAAAGCCGTGGTGCTGTATCCGCTGCCGCTGATGAGCAGTTTGATCGGGATGTTTCTGCCATGCCATGCACCCGAAGCCACCTGGATGTTTGCGGTGAACTGTTTGGTTTCGCCGACTGCGACGGTGCCGATATTTATGAGACCTGATCCGATAACCGCGGCTTCGGTGAGTGATACTATTTGCACGCCGGCATTTGTCAGCGCCACGTTTCCGGTATTGATAACCGAAATGACGACCGGACTGGAAACACCGAGGTGGAGGATACCGCTTGCGTCCACAACGGTGAATTCGGCTCCTCCGGCGACCAACTGGAAGCTGTGATTAGTGGCGGGATTGGTGATATTGACATCAAAATGCAGCAAGTCTCGGGGTTGGATGTTTGCACCAGCGGTGAGGTTGAAGCTCAAGGTGGTCGTTGCGCCCGCTGCAAGCGTAGTGATAGTCTGGGTCGGATTTGCGATTGAAACACCCTCGATGTTGATCAAGGAGACGTTAATGTTGCTGTAGTTGCCGCTGCTATAATTCTTGAAGGTTAGTTGAAGAGTGTGGCTCGTTGCCGGGTTGATGGTTGTTTCGATAAGGGAGTTTACTGTGATGCCGATAGTAGCGGCGGCGGAGGGGGTCATCGTTGCTACCAGCGGCACAAAATTGGGCTTGCTGATGGTGACTACAAGGTTTCCGCTTTCTTCAGGATTAACTGGCAGGATTGCATATCCGTTCTTCACCACCGCATAGGAGTATGTGGTTTGATTTTTAGTACCGGAGACCATGGCGTTTTCCAGATGTGGAGCGCTGATGCGGATGTGGCTTGCGGACTGAGCATAGGTCAATCCACCTTGGATGACGTTTGAGGAGATCGTCGAAGGTTCCAGTATCCACATATTTAGGCTGGGATCGGAAAGCAGGTTATAGACATGGTAATAGAAAGCGACATATTGGTTTGGCGCGAGGTCATTGGGAAAGTTTTTATACAATTCTATCTTTCCGATCAGGACGCTGGTGCCAAAGCCTCTCACGCCATAATCATAGATGCTGCGGAAGGCTCCGCTGGAAATGGAATTGTTGTATCTCGTCTTGGTGTGCAGATCCGAGGGACCTACGAAAGCGATGGCTCCTCCAGGTTGGGCGACACTGCCCATGCGCATCCATTTTTCGCCAAAACTGGGATTCACCGAATTGGCAAAATCACCGGTGTTGCAGACGATGGAAAAGACGATCGGCATGCGCGGACCGTTGAAGGTGTTGTTCAAATCGGGAATATGGAAAGAGGGATAGTGCCAGCCGTTGGCATCTCCCCATCCGCGATAGCTGATGATCTGCACGCCTTGATTGATGGCGGAGATGATCGATTGCGTGCCCGGATAAGTAGGTGGATAGAAAACAGTATCCACCTGGGTGTATCCATAGTCCAACATCCTGTTGCGCAACCAACGGGACATTTGCACCGGAGTGATCGGTCTGAGACCGCCTTCGGCATAGTTTCCGGCAACTGCGAGCCCCCGTTTCATCCAGGCAGGGTTGGACATGAAAGGGCTTCTCTCATAGACCACGGTCTTGTTTGCCATAGTCATAAACTCCGAGATATCGTTGAATGAGAAACGTCCCACAAGCATTTCGGGGAAATAATCGTCTCCATCCAAAAGCGCGTACTGATGGTCGTCAGCGTCGTTTTCGGCATATTCCGGAGAGGGAAAGAAAGCCGTGGGGATCGAATAGTTTCCGGTCACGTCTCCCAACAGCATCAGATAGTCGCAGTGGTTTTCATTCCAATGATTTTGGATGAATTGTATATAATGATCCAGGGTCGTGCCGATCTGGGATTTGTATGCCACATAGACATCAAAGCCAATGGAACGTTTCCAGTTGATATAGTCATTTTGATAGCTGGCAAGGTTGGTGTGGCTCAGAATGAGCATTTTGGGACGCGCCACCGGCAGGTTGCGCAAATAGGACGTTTCGAAATTATCCGCCAAAACCTTGTAAGCATCGATGAAAGCGGGGGAGACGGAGGTGGGCATGACAATCGGCTGTGAGCCCGCCAGCGCGAAATCCACATCCTTGAGGGTGTAGATCTTGCCGTCGCGTAATACCTGGGTTTCGATGACGACTGTGAAACCACGCATCTCGCGCATGGTGAATGAGTTTGCCAGATTGATCATGTCGTGGTTGCGGTTGCTTTCGGTATATAGGAAGTTTCCGTTTTCGTCAAAGACGTTCCAAAGACTTCTGGAAATATTTAGTGTCGCCGCTTGATATGGCAGGGCAAAAGTTTTGGAAATGGCGGTGTGGGATACAAATTCATCATCCTCACCGGGTTCGGACACTTCTGCAGGGGCGAGGCGCAGGTTTTCAACCCTGGCGTTTAGCCCTGCTGCATGTGTGTCGTATCTTTCATAAGCCGCCGCACTTAGCAGGCTCACAAAAAGCAGTAGTGTCAATAATATAAATGATCTCATTAATCCTCCCAATTTTGGTACCTTGTGTATATGCAAGAACTATTCCGAAGTGCTTTCAAGTGATCTCCGATATTTATTTACAGTTGGAAAAGTAATTGCAACTGATTTAAAAGCTTATGCTCTATTCGCGGTTGAGCGCTACGCATGATCTATGAGAGCGTTCTCAGCCGCAAAATCTAAAAGGATATATAATGATAATAAAGACTCGCCTTGGCTCGATCCTGGTGCTCGTAATGCTGTTGCTTGCTGTTTCCTGCGGGACAAATACGAAGCTGACCAATCCCGATGATCAAGATGTGCTGCTCTTTGGCAGCGACGACAGCTTTGATGCGGTTACTTGGAATCTGCGCACCTTTCCGCTAATTAATCCCGGTACGCTTGAAGTCCTCGCGCAAATGATTCCTCTGATGAAGGTGGACATGATCGCCTTTCAGGAGATCATGGATTATTCCGCGTTTATGCAACTTGCGGGGATGATTCCACATTACAACGCTTATGTTTACACTGCCACTACCAGTTATCGCCTTGCCTATCTGTATGATAGCAGAACCGTCGAGGTGCGCGATCAATACACTATCTTTAATGGTGAGACCAATCCCTTTCCCCGTGCGCCCTATGTGTTGGAAATCACCTGGCAGGGAAAGGATATCGTGCTGATCAACAATCATTTGAAAGCCATGGGTGACAACATTATCGACGTTAGTGATTCATGGGATGAGGAAATGAGACGCCGCCTCGCTTGCGAAAAACTCGATCTGTATATCCGCCAAAACTTTGATACAAACAGGGTGATCGTGCTGGGAGACTTGAACGACCAGATCCAGGAATCGGTCGAGACCAACGTGTTCCTGAGTTTCCTAAACCGCCCTGAGGAATATCTTTTCACCACTATGCACACCGCGCAAAACCCCACATCGACGACGGTCTCCTACCCAATATCCTTTTCTCACATCGACCACATTCTCATATCCAACGAACTTTTTGAGTCCTATGCCGATTCTCGCAGCGTCTGCAAAACGATTGTGGCTGAGAATTGGATGGGAAACTGGTCAAACTATTACAATCAGGTGTCCGACCACAGGCCAGTGGGGATAAAGCTCTATATTGACTGAGTAAGTTTTCCCTAAATAATCTTAGTCCGCCATGATCGATGCCATCACCAGGCGATAAAGAACGCCATCGGAGAGAGCGTTCACAGCGGAAAGTTCCGCGTCGGTCTCCGCTTGCAGCATTCTTGGAGCGTTGTTTTTCACGTTTTGAATCGTGTCGCTGATGATGATCTCACCGCTTCTGGCATTTTTAATAGCACAATAGACGTCTCCAAAGGCGGAATGCAAATTCAGCGCGGAGATATAAGTGCCAGGACGTGAAACGATCTTGACTTCGATGATATAATCCGCGGATTGGGGGCTGTCCGTGATGTCGATGTCCATGTCGATCAGTCTGTCCTGCAAGACTTTGCGATAGATTGTTCCTTTAGAATCATTGAAGCTGTATTGCAGACAAACTTTCGGCTTGCCCACTCGGATCGGTATCTGGGCGTGTTTAAACACAATCGTGTCCAAAAGTTTGCGGATGATAGGGTTGGTGAGCCGCTTGGCATAATGGGATTTATCGATCCCCACCTCGATCAACTGATTGGCTTCGAAACTTGTAATTCGTTCCACCGGTAGGAGATACTGTCCCTTGGAATCGGTCATTCCTGATAGAGGCATCTTTCCGCTGCCGCGGGAGAATCTGAAGACCAGCGGGAAGTGATCGCAGCCATAGTTTTGCTGATCGTCTTTTTTGTAATTGAGAGTGATCAGTATTCTCTTTTCCGTTTTCTGCTTCGCCACCATCTCCAATATTGATGGATCGGCAGAGAATGTAAGCTGCAAGGGCAATTGACGCAGTCGCCGGCTCAATTCATTATAGAGGTTGATCCTTTGGGAAAGATAATCCGCACTCAGATCCAGATCGAGATAATCCACTACCTGTTCAAGGGCTTCCAGTAGCAGCGGGATGCCGGTGGCTATGTCCGAACCTGCATTATCATACTGGATCAATTGCCCCAAAGCCTGAGATACAGCAAGGTCTCGCCGTCTCATCCGTTGGCTGCGATAGATATCCTTGCTGAGCCGGTAATATGCCCAATATTCTTTCTTGGACTCATACGTTCCTGTGAGTTGGACATCCGTCAACAACGCTCTTGAACTGGTTTGAATCTGTGAAACAAACTCCGATCGCGGGATGCCGGAACTCTCTGTATCGATCAGGGATAGCTGCGCGTCCACCTGAACGCTGATCTGCATGGAGATATTCTTCACTGCGTTATCAAATGCACGATCCTTGTAGTTGGCGATGCCTTTGTTGATATTGACTACACTGGAATAGAAAGCGGGATCGATCGGTTCCGCTTTTGTCCAAGTCGGCACCGCTTTGGAAAAGCTGCAAGAACAAAGCATCCAAATAATGATCAGAAGCAGCGTGATCTTTACTATTTTCATTTGACGTAGTTTTTGATCTGGGAAATGAACATACCACTGAGTTTGCGAACGGCGCGGTTGACCAACTCGACATCAGATGGCGGCAGAGGTTCGGATTTGGCGATCAGAGCTTTGGTAGAGGGGGAGAGCGCTCTTTCGTCTCCGGCGCCCTTTCTTGCCCAGACGTCCGACCAGTTTTCTTCGGAAGTGAAATTGTCTTGGATTTTGATCCTGCCGGTGGAGACATCCACGATCGTGTATGAAGCCGTGATCTGAGCGCCTGCGGTTTTGGTGTATTTGGTATAGAGGCAAGAGACGTCGCCTTTGATGGCTCGGGTGCGTTCATTGCCTTCGACGTCGATATAGGTTTCCTCGCTCACTGTGACATTGGCGGTTTCCTTCTTTTCCAAGTCAACGGTGCGAGGTTGGACATAATTGATCTGTAATATCTTGCCGGTCATGATCTCATGTGCGCCAAGGAGCATACCCACATTTGCCGAGCTTTTTTCATCGACCAAACCGGAAGCGCCGAGTTTCTGCTCGAGCAGTACTGTATTGATCTGATCGCGGGTGATGATCTCCAAAAACTCGCTGGCGCTTTTGTCCTGCAAAAGAGAGCCAATGATGGAATCGACCAGCATTTCCGGGATGCCACCATACTTGCTTTTTGAGCCGCTTTTGTCCTCGAAAGCCATGATGGCGATGCGTTTGATCGCGAGCTTGCGTGCCTGCTCATAGCGGGAGGCGGAATCCTTGTATCCTGGAATAAACTCCTGCGCCAGTTTAAACTCTTTGGCGGCTTCTTTTTGGATGTCCGTGCTGTTTCCGCTGCGTGCGAGTTTGATGCCGCTGGAGTAATGATACTCGGCAGCGTTGGTCTTGCTCTCACGTATATTCGGGTTGTAATCCTTAAAATCAAAATAGATCACTTCGCCGGTCTTGGGGTTCATCAACCTGGGAAGGTCTTTCACCTTGGTTTGAATCGCGTCCAGTTCTGTGTATTCCTTATAGAGTTTGTCCCATTTGAGCGCGTCATCCGAAGCTGCGAGCTTGGCGATCTTCTCTTCACGGATCCTGATCAGACGGGGATAGATATCCTTGAGCAGATCCTGTGCTTTGACGTAGCCGGGCTTGATAGTCAGCGATTGCACATTCGTCTGTAGGGCAGCTTCCAGATTTCCGTGCTTATACTGTTTCTTGGCGGTATTGTACAATGAAACGTTTTTACTGCATCCGCTCACCAATAGCAGCGTAATGAAGATCAATGGCATAAGATACTTTAAAAAGCGCATCTTATCCTCCCTCGTTTAGTTTTTTATTTCTTATTTTACTACTCGTATATCATTGAAAGCACTTCTTGCAGAAATGACGACATTGTGTCAAGACCTATTTGCTGAAAGCATTATCTCACCCGACAAATAGACGTGGGGGAGAAGGAGGTGAGTTTAGTAGAAGCAATCTATCAGTTATCAAGGAAGATTTGAAACTGGAGTAAAACCGAGCTGAGCTGAGATACTTTCCCGGATCCTGTCTCTCAGGGATAGAGCATTGGTTATGGACGCAAGGTCAAAGCTCTCCGTGAAACTGCCGGGAGTGCCGGTCATCAGATGGATGGAGTCGGAGAGGATAATGGCTTCATCGATATCATGGGTGACCAATATCACAGAGAGCTTTAATTCGCGGGTGATATCTTTCAGCCAGGCTTGCATTTGCGATCTCGTGATCGCATCTAAAGAAGCGAAAGGTTCGTCTAATAACAAAAGCTCCGATCCGGTCATGTAAGTTCTCAAAAATGCCACTCTTTGGCACAAGCCCCCGGAGAGTTGATGCGGCAGATGCTTTTCATGGTTTTCCAATCCGAAAACGGGGAGCAACTCCGCAATTTTGCGTTTGCCCTTTTCCAGGTCAAGATTCTTGACGCGTAGCGGGAGCATCGCGTTGTCAAAGACGTTCAACCAAGGGAAGAGCAGATCGTCCTGGGGCATGTATCCAAGGCAGCCGCTCTTTCCCGTAATGTCATTATTTTGGTATATGATACATCCCGCATCGGGGAACGTGATTCCGGCAAGCAGTTCCAGAAAAGTACTTTTCCCGCATCCGCTGGAACCGATGATCGAGACAAATCTACCACTATCAATCGAAAAATTGATTCCTTCCAGGATCGGTTTTTTTTCTCCCTTGAAAAGGAAGGACTTTGCCAGATTCTCGGTCGTCAGAATGGGATGCATCAGGGCAGATACTTGTTTGTGAAGGCTGCTTCGGCTTTGACTGGAACAGGGATCAGAGCTTTCTCGTGCATCCAATCACCAAAACGCTGCCACACTTCCAGCTTTTGCATGCCCCACTTATCTGCATCGGAACGATACTCCTTACTCAAGTAATTCATGCTCAGATGCACTTGTTCAGGATTCAATTCGGGAACCTGCTTGATCAAAATATCCGCAGCGGCGGTGGGATTTTCGATGCAATACTCATAACCCTTGCTTGCCGCGGCAAGAAAAGCCGCAACGAGTTCCGGTTCGGCTTTGACGGTCTTTTCATTGGCGATGATCAGCGGAGTGTAGAAATCAAAGATGGGATTGAGTCCGCGGATCGGGATAAAATCGATCTCGATGTTTCTGCGATGAGCTTCGACGCCGTCCCAACCCCAGTAGATCCATTCAAAATCGGCATCCTTGCCGATGGTGGAAAAGAAGTCATAGACGCCTGAGATGATCTTGGTTTTGGCAAAATCGGCAGAGTCGTCCTTCATGATCGTTTCCAGAATGGCAAGCTCGGAAGGCCAGCCGGAACTGCCATAGCGTTTTCCTTCAAAGTCTTTGGGACGCTTGATGTTGGCGGATTTGAGTGCCGCGAATCCGGAGGTGTTGTGTTGCATAATCGCGGCGATTGAAATTACCGGAATGTCTTCCGCGCGGGCGAGCATCACGCTTTCCTGATAGCTGACGCCAAATTGGGCATTTCCGGAGGCGACGATCTGATCTGCAGTGTTTTGTCCTGGTTGGATGATATTCACATCAAGTCCGGCATCGCGGAAATATCCATGTTGTAAAGCGACGTAAAGTCCTGCGTGATTTGTGTTTGGAGTCCAATCCAATACTACCGTGACCCTGCGCAGGTCACTCTTTTTCTTGCAGGACACGCTGAATAGCAAAAGCGCCATCAGCAAAACGGTCAAAATCTTGTTCATCTATGCTCCTATTTGTAAATAATGATATGAAACTATGCTCGCGGATGATAGACTTTGTGTGTTTCCATCAGATGGCGGATGTCCACGTGAGTATAGATTTGGGTGGTATTCAAGCTGGCATGACCAAGCAGCGCCTGCACGATACGCAGATTCACGCCGGCTTCCAAAAGATGCGTGGCAAAGGAATGCCTGAAAGTATGGGGTGTGATCTCCTGTTTGATATTAGCAATCAGAGCGGCTTTGCGCAAAATCTTCCAAAAACCCATGCGGCTGAGCTTTCCGCCGCGGTTGTTGAGAAAAAAGACATCCGTATTTTTGAACTTCAGCAGGACAGGACGGTGCTGTTTCCAATATCGGTCAATCCACTCGGAAACGCTTTCCACATAAGGGACATAGCGCTGTTTGCTGCCTTTGCCGTGGACGAGGATCACTTTTTCCGTGAGATTGATATCGTGGGTGGAAAGACCCAGCAGTTCCGAGATTCGCATGCCGGTGGCATAGAGGAGCTCAAACATCAGCTTGTTGCGTGTTTCCAGGGAGTTTGAGACGGGCAGACGATTGAGAAAACCAAGCATCGTTTCCACGTCTATGACATCGGGTAAATGCTCACTGAGTTTGATCTTGGGCACTCTATCAAAGTCAAGATTGATCTTGTAGTCGTTTTCGGACAGAAATAGAAAGAACTGCTTGATGGCGATGCGTTTGCGGGCGATGGAGGTAGACACCAAACCGGTGTCGGAGAGCGCGATGAGATACTGGACAAGATCGTCCGCCACATATTGTTCCACAGCTTTGGGGCAAAACTCCAGAAAATCTCTGATATCGCGTTTATAGCTTTCGATGCTGTTTTCCGCCATGCCCTTTTCCACTTTGATGTGATAGACAAAGCTGTTTAACAGGCTGGTCAGTTTTGTGCTCATGGCGGGTCTATTCATTGCTGTGGTAATTCGGAGTCTCCTTGGTGATGCGTATGTCGTGCGGGTGAGATTCTTTGAGACCCGCAGAGGAAATCTCGATAAACTGGGCGTTTTTGCAAAGTTGTGCAAGGTTCGCGGATCCGCAATATCCCATTCCGGCACGCAGACCACCCATAAGTTGGTAGATGAAGTCTTTCAGCGGTCCCTTATAGGGCACCATGCCTTCGATGCCTTCCGCCACGAGCTTGCTTTCGTCGCTGCTATCTTGAAAATAGCGTTCCTTGCTGCCGCGTTTCATCGCTCCGATTGATCCCATGCCGCGGTAGCTTTTGAAGCTTCTGCCATTGTAGATGATGAATTCACCGGGGCTCTCATCGGTTCCTGCAAAAAGCGAACCGATCATTACGGCATTGGCGCCTCCGGCAATGGCTTTGACGATGTCTCCGGAGTATTTGATGCCACCGTCCGCAATTATGGGGATGCCGGATTTTTCGGCTGTTTCAGCACATTCCATAATGGCACTGAGTTGGGGAACTCCGATGCCCGCCACCACTCTGGTAGTGCAGATCGAACCAGGTCCAATGCCTACCTTGACACCGTCCGCTCCGGCATCGATGAGAAATCTCGCTGCTTTGGCGGTGGCGACATTTCCAGCGATGACATCGATGGAAAGATTGGCTTTCACTTTCTTCAAAGCGCTTTGGATGTTTTGGTGATGACCGTGGGCAGTATCGATGACGATGATATCCGCACCCATGCGTATAAGCTCTTGCGCCCGTTCAAGATAATCTCCGGTAACACCGATCGCGGCACCTACGAGAAGGCGATTCTTTGCATCCTGAACTGCGGAGGGATAATCGATGCTTTTCATGATATCCCGCACGGTCAGCATGCCCGCAAGTTGAAATTCGGGTGTCACCAACAGCAGTTTTTCGATGCGGTTTTTTTGCAAAAGCGACTTTGCGGCTTCGATATCGATTCCGATGGGAGCGGTGATCAGTCTTTCCCGCGGAGTCATCAGCTCACTCACGCGTTTTTTCATGTTGGTCTCAAAGCGAATGTCCCGATTGGTCAGGATTCCCACCAAGAACCCATTTTCCACCACGGGGAAACCGCCAACCTTGTGATGTTTTTTCAGGGACATGACCGTGGCAATGTTGTCCGAGGGGGATAAGGTGTAGGGATTGGTCACGATTCCGCTTTCGGCGCGTTTGACGAGATGTACTTCCCTCGCCTGCTCATCAATGGTGAGGTTTTTGTGGATGATACCGATGCCGCCTTCGCGAGCCATAGCAATCGCCAGAGCGGATTCTGTCACCGTATCCATGGCAGCGCTTAAAAGCGGAATCTTCAAGCTGATATTTGGCGTGATCTTGGTGTGAAGATTCACTTGCGCCGGCAGGGTCTTTGAATGCTGAGGAACCAGCAAAACATCATCAAAAGTGAAGGACTTACGTATGATCTTTTTCATTTATCGCTCCATACGATGCCAAGTAATTTGATAGCAGAAATCCTGTCAAGCATGCTCAGAGTTTTGGTTTGCTGTATTCACGGCTTGTCAGGCGCTGCCGGAAATTGGGTGAAAAGATAGAATTGGGGTTTTGGGTCAAAAAGTCTCTTGCCAGGCGGATGCGTTCGTTTCCATCCTGCATCAGCAGCAGTTTCAGCAGAGCGGCATATTCAAGCGCGATCTCATCTTCCCAAGGATAATCCAAAATCTCCAAAGCGCGGCTTTTATCCGAAAGCGCGATCGCCCACTCGACGGCAAGGATGCGCAATTCCTCATCATTGTTGGTCTCAAACAAAGCCAAAAGCAAATCGACCGATAGAGGATCGTGAAGCTGCATTTTCTTGTAGGCGGCAAAGAATGTATCCATCTGAGCCTCGGAAAAATCCAACATAAACATCATCAGATAGATGGAGTCGTTCACATACTTCCCGGCTGGATAGCGGATGATGTATTCGTTCATCAGGGAATCCGCGGCGTCGATCTGTTTTTGCATGAGGCGGGAAAGATACGTGAGAAAGTCTCTCGTTTCGACCAATTGGGGCTCCGTGACGCTGTGCAGTTTGTCCATGGCGTTCATGTATTCACCATTGATAAGCAGCAGACGGGTGATCTCCAGCTCGATATCCTGAGATTCGGATTGGTTTCTGGCAAAGCCCTGTGCCTCTTGATACCAGCGCATGCCGGCAAGCAGATCCTTGTCCGCGGCAAGCACGTTTTGAGCCATCAGTTTACGGGCGTTAAAGTTTATCTGGCTGCGATTGCGGTATTGTCTTTCCACCAAAGTGGGATCGTCGATGATGCGCAGCAGCAGTGAGTCGCACCCCGCAAACCGGTTGTTCCGAAAGTCTATCTGCGCCATGCGATATAGGTATTCAGCCCGGCGGATCTTGTCCTGTGTGATTTCGATCAAATGAGCGTAAGCCGGATAAGCGGTCTCATCGACAAGGGCAATGAACTGATCTTCCGCAAAGCGATGCAATTTATCCCAGGGCAGCTGTTTATAGACACTCAGGGCGAGTTTCTGTCTGCCCATGGAGAGTAGCGAATTGGCATAAAGTTCTTTCACGGCAGCGTTGCCGCTTGCATTTGCGTATTCTCCGATGACGTTGATCATAGTGGAATCCTGCGCCATGATGATCTTGCACTGATTGTTGATGTGATAGATATTTGTGGGATTGGCTTCCAGAAAGCGAAGATATTCAGTCAGCGCCATGCCGAAAAGCCGGAAATTGAGCGCTGTGTTGGCAATTTCGAGCATGAACAGCGTGTCGTTGCTATGCTGAATCCTTGCCTGACGATAGAGATCGAGCACCTGTTCATAGAAACCGCGGCGTTCGAAATAGGAAGCGATTATGCGATAGCGATGGATATCGTGCCTTTGTTTTTGCAGATGCGTCATGCTCAGGCTCCATGCTTGTGCTGGTAAGCCTTGCATCACAAAGAGCTGGATCGTTTGCTCCTCGGCGCTCAGCTCCGGCAGGACGTTTCGATAGCGGTTCAATGTGCTTTCCGCCTTATCCAGTTGCGAGGTCTGAAAATAGATTTGCAGAAGCTGGACGACGCTGTTGACGTCGTTGGGAAACTTTTCCAGAATCTGAATGAAGATCGCCTCCGCTTCGGTAAATTGCCTGCGGGCGAGAAGTTGATAAGCCTGCTGGGCGAGGATGTCTTTTTCGTTATATTGAGCAAGCGTGATTGAGCAAGCAAGAAGCAGAAGGATGATCAACAGTAATTTGCGCATCATCTTACTCCATCTTGTCGTTGAGATATGTAAAATAACGGATGATCACTTGTTGATAGGCGGGCGGGAAATTGCGATAAGCGTCATCCAGCATCGCGGCGCGGCGCAATGCGTTGATGTCCATCGTTTCCGGCTTTGTTCCCTGATATTGATCGATTGCCCTTTCGCCTTTTCGTCTTTGGCTGGTATCGCGTTTGTTGATCGAGCGTTGGGCATCCAACAGTCGTGAGACGATATTTTCCTGTCTTTGCATGATATCCCGTGAGAGTTGGTTGGAACGCAATTGACGGGCAACCGCTTCCGCCTCCTCGATGATCTGTTTGATGGCGTTTCCTTGTTTCTGAGCCTCAGGATCGTTTTGCAGAGCGCGCTTGAGGTTGTCCGCCAGGCGCTGCTGATCGTTTGCCAGTTTCTGGATCTGTTGTTGCATCGCGGGGTCCATGCCTCCGCCCTGTTGTTGCATTTGCATCATCAATTGCTCGGTGAGCATGCTCATTGCCATCTGTTCCTGACTCATCGAATCGAGCATTTGCATCAGCGATTGCATGCCGCCTCCGCCACCGCTGCCGGAAGAAGGACTTTTCATCGATTGCATCAGGTCATAGACCATCAGGTTGATGCCTTTCTGGATCGATGTAAGATATTCGGGGATGCGCATATACTGCATTTCTCCCACTCCGGTAAAGAGTTCGCGGTAGGCACGGTTGGTATCGGTGAGATCGATGTAAAACTTTGGGGGAATGAACATCGTCACCTGAGGTATGGCAAATAATTTATTCAATGAGAGTTGGATACCGTCATAATGAGCGATCAGATCCGGCATGATCTGATATGGATCGTTGCCATAACGAGCCGCCAGTTCCTCATGCTTTTTGGAGAAGATAAGCAGTTCGCGGATGGCGTTTTGCAGCGCCTGAACGACTTCCTGCTGGCTGCCACCGCCCATGGAACTCTTCATCTGATCAAGTTTAGTGGTAAATTGGCGCATTTTTTTCATCGCTTCCTGTTGGGCACTCATGGCGGAGGAGCGATTGTTTTCGCCAAGTTTGGCTTTGCTTTGCTGCATGTTTTTCTTAGCTTCGCCTTGCTGCATATCCTTCACCAGTTCGGAGAGCATCTGTTTGGTTTCCTTGTCTTTAACGGGATCGAGCATGGCATCGATCTTTTTCAGCTCTTCCATCAGGTTCTGATACTTGTCCATGATGCTTTGTTGATCGGCAGCGAGCTTATCTTTATCCTGTTTGAGGTCGCCGGAGCGGTCGTGAAGAGCTTCCTGCATTTTCTCCATTTCTTTGGAAATTTGGAGGGCTTTGTCCACCGCCTGTTCTTTTTTGATGCTTTCGAGAAGCTGCAGGGTCTGTTCAATGCGCTTGGCAAAATCTTCCACGGAAAACTTGAAATTATCCATTGCTTTGCGTAGGTTCTCGGGATCGATCTTTTGCAGGGCGTCGCCAAATTTCTTCATGGCTTTTTCCAGCTCTTCGTTTGAGATTTCCTGCATCAGTTCCTGGATCTTCATCATCTTTTCCATTGTCTCGGGTGAGATCGCTTGATTGACCTGCATCTTATCAATAAGTTGTTGAAAATCCTGCGCGATTTCTTCCACTTGGCGGGATAGATTTTCCTGGTTTTGAAGGATATTTTCGAGCTGCTTTTTGTCTTCCCAGTTGAGTTTATCCTGTTTGAGCAGTTCGCGGCGTTTTTGTTCAAAATCTTTCTGCAGGTCTTTGGTCTGTTCAAGCGCGGATTGCAGTTCGCCGGTTTTTTTGCTTTCCTGGCGTTCGATCTCCCGATAGATCTCCTCGATAGTGGGATAGCGGGCGATATATTTGGCGCTGACAGCTTTTTGCTGATCCGGAGAATTGTCATAGACCTCAGCCCAATAGAGAACTCTATCCCCCGGCAGCAGCCCAAGTTCTTTCATATCAAAAAGATAATCCCGATTGAAGAGCCGGTTGGGGATCACGGTTTGGATGGCGATCGTTTGCATCGCATGATCGTTCACCTGATACTTCAATTCCAGATTGCGCAAGCCAAAATCGTCGTCGGCAGAAATGATCAGAGGCAGGACGAGCGTTTGATTCAACGCCACATCCTCACCGGGATAGAGAATCTTCACCTGCGGCGGAGCGTCTTGGATGATAGTGATATACTTCTCGTCGGGCTGGGACTTTCTGCCCAGTTTGTCTGTCAGTTCCAGATACCAGCTCTTGGGTTCGAGCACCTGGAGCTGTGTGGAAAAGCTATGCGCGTCAATAGCTTGCATGATGATGTCCCTGCCATCGGAAAAGCGCATGACCGCTTTTTCCACCGGGATATTGGTTCTGATCGAAAGAATCGCCTGGGTATATTTGTAAGCTTCAATATTTCCGTAGTTCAGGCTGTCATGGGAAGCAGGTAAACGCGTGTGCGGCGGATATTTATAATGCACTTCCCAGGATCGCACATAGGGTTCGTCCAGACAGGTGATCTTGAAGATCGCGGATTTGGCGATCTCGTTTTCCACGTAGTATTCAAAGGAATGCTCCACGGAGCTGAAATAATAGCTGAAATCCGTCATCCCCAATTCCCGCCATTGAGTGTCCCAACGGTAGAAAAGACGATGTGGAAGGCGGCGTTCGGGATTGAGGATCTTGATCGTAAGCGCCTGATTCTTGCCGATGGTGTGGTTTCCGGGGCTGATCTCGATGCTTGCTTTATAGGCAACGCTTTGTGCCTTATTGGTGTAAAACTGATTCAATGAAAGACGAAAGTCATCCCAAGAAAGCCCCCACACGCTCATCAACCCCGCCAGAGAAAAGAGCAGAACGAACAGCAAGGAAGTTTTTAGCACCGGCGGCAGCCGATATTTTAAGCTTTCAAATCTCGCATTCGCCTGCATCGCCAGAGCGTCCAATACAGCTTCGGATTCGCTTTGCTGTTTCAACTCCAGTAGATTCTGGTAGAGATCGTCGCTGAAGTTGTGATGGCGATCCAGCCAGCGTGCGGCGGTAACCGGAGCGTATCGCGAGCGCAAGGCATCAAGAACGATGTATAGAATAATGAGTGCCAAAGACACTCTCAGCGCGATGTTGAAATAGATCAAAGCCTGGGACGCGGCGGGCAAATTCAGCCATAAAAGAAAATACAGATGCACCGCGAGCGCGAAGCATACGCCGGCTTGGATCGCAGTCCGGGTGGCGATTCTGAGGTTCAAACCCCGCATGTATGTGTTGATCTTTTTGATAATATCGCTCATAATTCCGTCATCTCTCATTTATTGAGACAACGTTCCTGAGCCTCGGTCTTTGTGTCAATGCCTATTTGTGCCGGTAGCATTTGATCAAGATAAAAATGCGCTACCCAATGCCAATTTTCTGCCTGCCGGAAATCATTTGCCGGTATAAAGCCATATAGGGCTTATGGATCCAGAATGCCATCCTCAAGACCGGCGAACGCAATTGGGAGCGGTCTGTCGGGGATCGTGGCGGCGGTTTTATTTGTGCGGGTGGATGAAATCGATGACGAGGATGGTGATATCGTCGCCAAATTGATCCGGATCGGAGAATTTGAGCACGCCATTGAGGATAGCGTTGGCGGTCGTCTCCGGTTGGGGATTTTGCAGCTTGCTCAAAATCTCTTCCAGGCGCTCGGTGCCGAAAAGAATCTCCTTGGAACTCATCGCCTCGGTGATTCCGTCCGTGAACATAATGAGCTCGTCTCCGGGATCGAGCTGCACGCAAGCGGAACCGATCTGGATGTGGTCAAACACGCCGATGGCAGTGGAATGGGTCTCTCCATATTTGATCACCCGGCGGTCTTTTTTTCTTAAATAGAGCGGAACATGCCCGGCGTTGGAAAAACAGAGCTGCCCGGTTCGCAGGTCGATGATGCCCAGAATGATGGTGACAAAGTTCGTTTCCTGCTCGTTTTTGCACAGGAAGGTGTTCAACACGGCGAGCATATCATAGGGAGTCTCGTAATTTGGCGCGATCGAACGCAACAGGGTAGTGACCATCGTCATCGTCATCGCTGCTCCGATCCCTTTGCCAAGCACGTCGGCGATGTCAAAGCAAAAGTGATTTTCATCAATCATGAAATAATCATAAAGGTCGCCACCGATCTCCCCAGCCGGTTCCAGAATGCCAAACGCGCTTATCTCTCCTCTGGGAGTGGCAAATTCAACGTTTGAAGGAATCAGATTTTTCTGGATAGTGGAGGCGAAGACGACTTCGGAGAAAATCTTGTTTTTTACCTCGGTGACCCGATGCAAGTTGGCAATATAATCTTTCAGCGAGCGCTGCATAGTCCCGAAAGAATCCATGAGCGTCTGAATCTCATAGACTTTGCTCGTGGAGGGCAATTCTGCGTCAAAATCTCCGGATCCGATCTGATTAGCCGCTTTCGCCAAAAGCTGCAGAGGTCTGTGGATCTGGATGGTCTTAAAGAAAATGATCCATCCCGTAGCTATGAAAACGACGGCAGAGGTGAGGATGTATAGCAAAAACAAGCTGTTCAAATCGGCAAAAATCTCTTTGTGGTTGATGACGATTGCCATCGACCAATGGTTTGAAATGAGGGGTGTATGATAGATCCACTCATCGCGAAAAAAAGAATTGCCGGTGCTTTGGCGAAACCCGGTTTTGCCGCTGATCATATCCTGTCCGATGCGCCTCAGAGCGATATCTTCATATAGCTCAGCCAAATCAAAAATGCTGTAGTTCATCATCAGCGAATCGGCGGGGTGGGTGATGATCGTTCCATGGTTGGAGATCAAAAATGCAAAGCCGGTTTTCTTTACCTGCAGGGGCTTGATGATGTTTTCCAAGTAGTCCAACGAGATGTCCATACGCACCACACCAACTGTCTTTCCATCGCGTCGAATGGGAACTGAATACGAAGTAATCAGTTGCCGGATTCCAAATTCATCGAACCAGGGTTCTGACCAATGATCGGACTGGGTGAGCTGCGGGATCTGAAACCAGTCTTTATATAAAAAGTCTCCACGGGCAAGATACTGGATATTCTTGACATTCTGCCCCAGGGAATATATGCGGTTGCGGTGAATGGTATCCACCGTGGGATCATAGGAAATGCAGACGGAGGTCAGATCGGGATTGAAACGCAGCATCTGAAAGACATATTCGTCCAGTTTCTCTTTCGTGATCAAGTCCTGTTCCTTGATGTAGCGCAGGCTCATCCCCATGGTCATGATCTTATCCAGCTTGTTGTCGATCATGAGCTTAGTTTCATTGGCAATGGAGGTGGTGGAATCCAACACGTTGCGCAACATAATCCGCGACACGAAATAACGGTTGATCATAATCGATAAGGTAAAGATGATCGCCATGGAAATGAATACAAAAGAGATGATGCTGTAGGCAAAAGCCTTAGTCGGTTTATTCTGCTGCATGGGGGTAAAAGCGCTCATAATCAAGTTTTCGAGGGATGACCTTGTTTTTCAACAGCAGGCCTTGGGCAAATTCGAAGTCCCTTTTTTCCAGCACTCCGATGCTGGTTGGTTTTGCCAGAATCAAATCAGCCCAAGTCTTCAGCATCCATGCCTGGTGGGGAATGTTTGCCGGGATAAAATTGCGGCGCATGATGTCCAGCACCACATCCAAGGTCTCATCCTGATGATTGATCGCATACAACCATCCATCCATGGTAGCTTCCGCGAAGTTTTTGCAGATTACCGGGTTCTTTTCATAGAACTCTCTGGTTGTGTAGATTCCATCTTCGATAAAATTGTAGCCGATGTCGCTGAAACGAATCTCAAAAAGCTGCTCTTTGTCGATTCCCGACATGAGTACCTGATGATATTCATTATAGACCATCAGGTTCATCATGTCAACTGCATCATTCAAAAGCAGGCTTATCGTCCAATCGATGGGAATCACTTTCACGTGAAGGTTCTTTTCTTGGAAAAATACCAGCGGCAAATCCTGAAAATCGGAACGCCACAGACCTACTTTCTTTCCATTCAAATCATTGATAGATTGCAGCCGGGGGCTTTTTTTGCCAACTAACATGAGCGCCGATTTCTGCGATACTTGGGCAAGATTCACCAGCTCGTGATCCTGAGCCGTCTTGGCGATTGCGGTTGCCAGTCCGAGAGTGACGATGTCCGTGCTCCCGTTCAAGAGAGATTCGTAGGCTGGGTAGTCTGGACCTCCGCTTTGAATTTCCACGTCGAGACCGTAGTTGCGATAAAAACCCTTTTTCAGAGCCATGTAAACTCCGGCAAATTGAGCTTGATGCAGCCATTGGGGTCGAAAGCGGATCTTGAAAAGATCGGTGCTGTCGGCAGATGCCAGTGCTGATGCTTCTTGCTCAGCCTGCGGGAGGTTGTCGCTTTTGCTGCAGGATATGGTAAACAGGATAATCCTGAGCAAAACAATCGATATGATGATCACCTTCGCTGCAAAGAGCGTTCGCTTCGATTTAAGCATCTAATCTCTCGATCGATAGAGCGTTACACATGATCCAACCTTCTTTTGAACATTAATCAACACGAGTTTGAGTCTTTAAAAGAGAGGTCAATGAATTAGGCAAGGATTATCATCAATATAGCAACGTAGTCAAACAAATAACTGTGGATAATAATCAACAACTTGGGTTATGTGTTATCTTTGCTTGAACTTACAAGCTGCACCGATAAACTCGCGAAAGATAGGATGAGGGTTTTGGGGGCGGGATTTGAATTCAGGGTGGAATTGGACGCCGATGTGGAAGTCGTTTTTGGGGATTTCGATGATCTCCACCAAGAGTTCGTCCAACGAGAAACCGGTGAGCGCCATGCCTTTTTCGGTGAGGGTTTCACGGTACTGATTATTGAACTCATAGCGGTGCCGGTGCCGTTCGCTGATCACCTTTATCCCATAAGATTTTTCCGCTTGAGAGCCAGGAATCAGTTGACATGGATAGGCGCCAAGACGCATGGAGCCGCCCACCATTTCAATATAGCGTTGTTCTTCCATGAGATTGATCACGGGGTATTGGTTGAATTCGTCAAACTCCGTGCTGTTGGCATCCTTCAAATCGCAGACGTTGCGGGCAAACTCAATCACCGCCACCTGCATCCCGAGACAGATGCCGAAAAATGGGATATTGTGGATTCTGGCATATTCGGCGATGCTGATCTTGCCTTCGATGCCGCGAATTCCAAATCCCCCGGGAATGAGAATGCCGTCCGCGCCGGAAAGTTCTTTTTCCAGGTCGCCGGGCTTGAAACTTCGTTCCGAATCCACCCATTTGATCTGAAGTTTCTTTCTGTGAAAGGCAGCAGCGTGGTGCAGCGCTTCTTCGACGCTTTTATAGGCATCCTGATGACGCACGTATTTCCCACAAAGCGCGACGGTGACTTTGTCCGTTGGTTGGGTGCTATCCTCCAGAAACTTTTCCCAGGCGCTCAGATCCATAGGTCTTGTTTCCAAGTTGAATTGATCGCAAATGATTTGGGGTAATCCGGCTTTCTGGAAAGTAAATGGTACTTCATAGACGCATTTTACATCGATAGCATTGATCACATGATCTCTGGGGACGTTTGTGAAGAGGGCGATCTTGCTGTAGATGTCATTGTCAAATTGTTTTTCCGAACGGCAGAGCAGGACGTCCGGCTGGATACCGATCTCCCTCAGTTTGTATGCGCTGTGCTGTGAAGGCTTGGTTTTCAGCTCGCCTGCGGACTTGATGTAGGGAACGTATGTGAGCAGGATATACAGCGAGTTTTGACTTCCGAGCTCGAGGCGCATTTGACGGATCGCTTCCAAAAAGGGAAGGCTTTCGATATCGCCAACCGTGCCTCCGATCTCGGTGATAATGATATCATAGAAGGCGTTTAGCTTTGTGATGCGGCTCTTGATCTCGTCCGTGACGTGTGGGATCACCTGAACTGTCTTGCCCAGATAGACTCCCTTGCGTTCGTTTTGAATCACGGTTTCATAGATCTGTCCGGCGGAGCAACTTGACGCGCGGGTGAGCGCCTCATCGACGAATCTTTCATAGTGCCCCAAATCCAAATCGGTCTCAGCGCCATCGTCCGTGACAAACACTTCGCCGTGTTGGAAAGGGCTCATCGTGCCGGGATCGACGTTCAGGTAGGGATCGAATTTCTGCGTTGCCACTTTGTAGCCCATGGATTTGAGCAGAAATCCGATGGACGCCGTTGCGATCCCTTTTCCCAAGGAAGAAAGCACTCCTCCCATCACAAAGATATATTTCGCCACTTTGTTTCCTCAGATCAGTTTTTTGGTTTCTGCAAGGGATTCTTTGATGGCGTTGACCGTGTAATCCAGGTCTTCCTTCGTATGCCGATAGCAGATGTAACCGTGATGATAGGGCTGCAAAAACACGCCGCGGCGAATCAGTTGAGTATAAAACTCGTTTCTCAGATTCTTATACAAACCGGTTTCGTCTTTTGGGAAAGTGATGAAAGGCATCCAGGGCGCTCCGGAAAAACGAACCGGCATGCCGGATTCACCGATCACCTTTTCCACCTGTTCGGCAAAATACCATCCTTTCTCGGCGATAGTTTCCATCACCCTGTTTTGCTTCAGAAACTCGATCGTTTTCAACGCTGCAATCTGGGCATCGCTATTGGGGAAAAATGTCGAAGATAGGAAGACCTTGTCCGCCATCACTTTCATGATCCTGCTTATGCCTACCAAAGCGGCAATGGCATATCCGTTTGCCATGGCTTTGCCGATAGTGGAGAGATCCGGAGTCACCCCAAAAAGAGCTTGCGCTCCGCCAATGTGGCATCTGAAACCGCTGCGGATCTCGTCAAAAATCAACACACAGCCATATTGATCGGCGAGTTTGCGCACCCCTTCCAAGTATCCGGGAGCGGGCATCTGAACCTCTGCTGCCAAAGGATGCCCCACCGGAGTGATGATGATTGCCGCCATGTCGTCATGGTTGTTCTTTAAAATCTCTTCAAGTTGGTGCAGGTCGTTGTAGTGAAACTCGATCACGTCTTCATAGAACTTTTGCGGGATGCCGCCTTTGACTTCCACGCACCAGTCGTGCCAGCCGTGATAGCCGCAACGCGCGATCTTGAGTTTGCCGGTATAAGCTCTGGCGACGCGGATGGCGATGGTGGTAGCGTCGCTGCCGGTTTTGACAAATGCCGCCATTTCACAGCAGGGGATGATTTCCTTGAGCGCTTTGACAAGCTCGTTTTGTGTTTGCTGGGTTAGAGAAAAACAAAAGCCCTTATTTTTTATCTGATCGATCACCGCGTCATCGATCTCTTCCTCGCGGTAACCGATACTGATGGGACCGTATGCACAAAGATAATCGATGTATTCGTTTCCGTCCACGTCGATCACGTGACCGCCCTTGCCGGATTCAAAAAAGATCGGATACTCTCCCAGAACGAAATTGTAGGGACGTCTGATCCCTGCAACTCCGCCGGGCACAAGGGTCTGCGCTTCTTCAAAGAGCGCGAAGCTTTTGTCCAGTTTCAATTTATCTGCCATGATGATTCTCCTTTATCTTTCCCACAGACTGGCGATGCCCATTCCGCCGCCGATACAAAGCGATGCCAAGCCTTTGTGCAAATCGCGTTTTTTCATTTCATGCAACAAGCTCACAATAATGCGAGTGCCGCTGGCTCCGATGGGATGTCCCAAAGCGATGGCTCCGCCATTGACGTTGACGATTGAGTGATCGAGCTTGCCTATGTTTTCCAATTCCAAGCCTTTCAGCACAGCAAGAGATTGCGCGGCAAAGGCTTCGTTGAGCTCAGCCAGCTCGATTTGACCGAGTTTCCAGTTTGCTTTTTGTAATACTTTGGCAATCGCGGGCACAGGTCCGAAACCCATTTCAGAAGGGTCAACACCCGCGGAAGCGCTGTTCACGAATCGGGCAAGGATTTCCAATCCAAGCTCGTTTGCCTTGTCTTCGCTCATGAGCATGATCATCGCGGCACCGTCATTGATCCCGGAAGAATTCGCGGCAGTCACACTGCCGTCGGATTTGAACGCGGGACGAAGCTTGGCGAGGCTGTCTTGAGTCACGCCTCTGCGCGGCATTTCATCGGTGTCGATGACGATCGGCTCCCCTTTTCTTTGGGGAATTTCGATGGGGACGATTTCGTCTTTAAATCTACCGGAGAAGATAGCGGTTTCGGTTTTGTTTTGACTGGCAGCGGCAAAGGCATCCTGTTCTTCCCGGGAGATAGCATATTTCTCTGCCAGGTTTTCGGCAGTGATGCCCATGTGGTAATTGTTGAAAACGTCGCTGAGTCCGTCTCTGACCATCAGATCGATCAATTCCCGATTTCCCATCTTGGCTCCCCAGCGGGTATCCATTGAGACATAAGGTATCTGGCTCATGTTTTCAGATCCGCCCGCGATGATAATCTCCGCTTCGCCGGACGCGATCATCAAAGCTGCCAGAGCCACCGATTTCATTCCCGAGCCGCAAACTTTGTTCACAGTGTAGGCAGGAACGGAAACCGGAATGCCGCTGTGAATTGCTATTTGGCGCGCGACGTTTTGTCCCATTCCCGCTCCGCAGACGTTGCCGATGATCACTTCATCGATCCTGTCCGCTTGGATGCCGGTTTCTTCCAAAAGAGCTTTGAGCACTGCCGTGCCAAGCTGAGCCGCGGAAACGTCTTTGAACGCTCCGCCGAAATTACCGATCGCAGTTCGTTTTGCGCAAACGACCACAACTGATTTCATGGTATCCTCCACTTGGTTTCTTATTCTTTAATGCAAGTCTTAAAAAGCCCGCGATTTGGTCAATAGCAATTTGAGCAAAATTGGAGATGATGGAAGAATCTTCGCCAATGAAAGAGCTTCAAGGTTTTGAGATGGCGCTTACCGGACAGCCGTCAAAATCATCACCATTGCCATTGATGCAGATACCGCAATCGATGCATTTGTCAGCATCGATCACCGCCTTGCCTTTGACCATAGTGATGGCATCCACTGGACAATAGATCACACAGAGTTTGCAGCCGATGCATTTATCGGGATTGACCTTGGGTTTGGTGCTTTTTGCTGTCTCCACCGGCTTGACATTCTTGATTGGTTTTTGCGCAGCCACTGGTGCCACAGAGGAGCTAAGCTCTCTTTCAGATTGAACAGTGCGTGGTTGCAGACTGTCTTCCACCGCCAAAGCGCCACCGATATCAATGATCGATTTTTGCTTCACCGGCACCTTGATCCCGATCACGCATCTCTTGCAGCCAATGCATTTGTTGCTGTCGATCACAGCTTTTTGACCTACCATTGAGATCGCGTCCACTGGGCAGACGGGCACGGTTTCATATCTTGGAAAGATTCCCAATCCGGAGAGCAGCAACAATATAGCGATGCCGGAAAGGAGGATTATGACGATAGTAGTGGAGATTTTGTTCATTCGAACTCCTCGGAATAGGTTCCCGGTTTGGGACATTTTTCAGCACAAATTTGACAATGGATGCAATTTGGATCGCGCACATATTCGTATTCGGCGATATTGATATTCATCGGGCAATAGAGCATACAGACTCCGCAATCGTTGCAGCGTTCAAGATTACGTTTTACCTTTCTGCGTTTGAGCCCAATTCTGGCTCCGATCCACTGAAAGACGTTCATCAACGCCGCATAGGGACACAAAAACCTGCACCAAAACCGTTCGGTGAAAAAGCCTGCGAACAGGATCAATACCAATAGCAGCAAACCCCTTTGCCCGATGATGGGAAGCCGCGAAAGCGCGTAGAAAGGACATAATTGAATAAACAGATATCCCACGCCACGGATGACCATGACCGACGTGAGCAGCAGGATCAGGTATTTGACGAAGGCATACTTGCGCTCATAGAGCCATGGCACACGTTTCTTGGTCCGGTACTTTTTGCTGCGTAATGCGAAAACGCCTTCCTGAGCAGTGCCCAGAGGACAGACATAGGCACAAAACTTCCTGCCGCGAAACATGCCATAGACAAGGATGAGGAAACCGGCAAAGATCGACAGCCAGGCAATGGTATTCGCCAGCTGGAGAAAGGTCGTTCCGCTCAATCCGAAACAGACGATCGCATAAGGACAACCCTGATGGATACTTAAGCGTGTTCCTGCTATCGTCAATGCCAGAAAAGCAAGCGAGAGCAACAAAAACAAGAGCTGAATCGCCAGCCTGATCTTTTGTGAACGTTCCATCTTCATGCTTTATGCTCCCTTCGCTCGGCGGCGCTTTTCCTTTGCCGGTAAGGATTCGCGTCCTGATAGAGCAGTTCGTGATAGACTGCCCTTGTCTCCTGATGGAAGATGCCGATATAGATATCTTCGGTTGATCTTGCCAGCGTGAGAGCCTGCGAAAGCTTGTCCGGAACGATTTCCAAATGCTTGACTTTTTGGTTGAAAAGCTGATAGGTGTTGTTATATGCCACGCATGGCTGCAGCACTTCCACGAAGGAGAACCCCTTGTGCTGCACTGCTTTGACGATCATCTCGCAGAGGTGATCGATACGCGCGCTATAGGCTCTGGCGACGAACGTGGCACCCGCTTCGATCAACAACGGCACGGCATCAAAAGGCTTTTCGATGCTTCCGAAGGGAGTGGAAAGTCCTTTGTAACCTTGAAAACTAAGCGGTGAAAACTGCCCGGTCGTGAGTCCGTAATTTCCGTTGTTGTGCAGGATCAAAGTGATGTCCATATTGCGTTTGGCGGCAAAAAGCGTATGTTCCAAACCCTCGCCGAGGCTGTCTCCGTCTCCGCCGAAGCTGATGATTTTGAGATCCGGATTTGCGAGTTTGATGCCCTGTGCAGTTGCCAGGGCGCGGCCATGCAAGCCATAGATACCGCTGAGATTGAGGTAATCAAAGATCTTCCCATGGCATCCGATTCCGGCGGTGATAACGATATCGTCTGTTCCGACTTCTTTAGCGTTCAAATCATGGATGGCTTTTTTAACAGCATTGATGATGCCAAAGTTTCCGCAGCCGCTGCACCAGGTATTGGCTTTATTGGTGTCCAGTTCACGCATGGATCGCCTCCTCGAGCAGGTTGGCAAGCTTGATGGGATCGAAAGCACGCCCGTCATATTTGAGGATGTTCCGCTTTGTTTGAAGTTTCAATTTCCACTGAAGAAACCTGGCAAACTGACCGGTGGAGCTGTGTTCCACCACGATCGCCGCTTTGCCTTCATATTCTTTAAGTTCTTCAAAAGGAAAGGGTTCCAGATAGATTGGCGCCACGATTCTGAAACCGGAATCAGTATATTTAAGTGCTTCACGCAATTCCATCACTGTGGAGCCATAGGCAAAGATCACGTTTTCTCCATTGCCATAAACCGCCACTCTTTGATACTTCCGTGTGGCTTTTTCAAGAACGGCGTTTTTACGGTTGCGTTTGTCTTTCATCGCGATCATAGCACCGGCGGCATCGGTTCTGAGCCCGGTCTCAAAATGTTCATGACTGTTCCATTTGACAACACTTTCAGGACAATCCTGCGGAAACTGCAACGGCGAAATTCCGCTCTCGGTGATCGCATAACGCTTGTAATCTTTTGAGCAGTTATCCATAAGGCATGACGCCTCCGGAAGTGAAGTCTGATCAAGGTGGAGGTTTCTCATGTCCTCGGAAAGCTGTTTTTCGGTGAGCAGGATCGCAGGTGTTTGCACTTCCCAGGCAAGGGAAAGCAATTCCGCTGCCAGTGAAAAAGCCCGTTCATGACAATCCGGTGATGCGACCACGCGCGGAAACTCCCCATGTCCCTGATTGATGGCAAACCATAGGTCTTCCTGTGCCGTATATGTGGAAA
Source organism: Candidatus Cloacimonadaceae bacterium (assembly GCA_030693415.1). Lineage (NCBI taxonomy): Bacteria > Pseudomonadati > Candidatus Cloacimonadota > Cloacimonadia (SeqCode) > Cloacimonadales (SeqCode) > Cloacimonadaceae (SeqCode) > Cloacimonadaceae bacterium (SeqCode). Next base: position 57,431 of record JAUYAR010000094.1, read on the forward strand.
CTCCGGTTGCTGGTCCGGGACGCGAAGTAAGCACACACAAAAGCGGAGCTTCCACGATTCCCGCCATGGAAAAAGCTTCCTGCATCAATGCGAATCCGCCTCCACTGCTTCCAACTGCCGATCTGCAACCCGCGACCGCACTTCCAATCGCCATATTGATCGCTGCCAGTTCGCTTTCAGCATGGATGGCATAGATCCCAAGGCTTTCCTTTTTCAGTGCCAGATAGTGCAGCAGCGAGGAAGCCGGGGTCATTGGATAGGCAAAATAGAAATCCAAACCTGCATAATATGCTCCCAGCCCGATTGCCTGATTTCCTGATAGAAACCGATACTGATGATCAAAGGGATGATCCATCGGCTCGGAACTTTTCTTGATTACAAGCTCGTAAATCTCATCTGCAAAAGCGATATTTTCCGCGATATTTCGCTTAAACTGTTGCTTGATAGTGTTGCGCATAATATATTGGTGGATAGAATGATGGGCACAAAAGATCGCTATCGCCACAATGCCGATGTTCGATCCTTCCGGATAGTGCTTTTTCATGATCGAGGTCATCGGGATGCCTGCTCCGTCTTCAAGATCGCTTTCATCGCTATTGCAGAAAAGGACTCCACCCGGTTTGAGAAATCCCGCGTGCTCTTCGACGCTGCGGTGATCGAAACAGATGATCAGATCGGCATCCTGATAAGCGGCATAAACGGTTTCGTCCGAAGATGATACCGTGCTGAAATTGTGCCCGCCTCTGATCAGGCTCTGATAATCATCCGCCTGATAAACCTGTTTTCCTGCTTGGCACAAAAGACCGGCGATCACCTGTGCGGCTTTTTTAATGCCCTCTCCAGCTCTGCCACCGATCAATATCGTATATATATTTTCGCTCACTTAAGCTCCATTTTCTGTTTGCAATCAATGACATTTTGGAGGTTTGAATTGTCAACAAAAAAAGAAAAACTCTGTGTTTTTCAAGCTCGCAACTGGGACACGTATGAAGTGCAAGTGGCATGTAATCAACGAGAACTTTACTTCTGACAGGCACATTTACAATTTAAGACCGATGAAAATAAGTCCGCTCCTTCTACTCAATATCTAAACCTAATGAAAATTGCCTTGGTGCATAAATCTATCTCACGTGAAATCGGAATGGCTGTGGGGAATCAGAATTCCCCACAGCCATTCCCTATGCCACGTGGTGATCAACGTGGAGATCAAGAAAAGATCACCGCAGCATCGGCATGCTGCGCTACATCCAAAGTGTTAATCAAGCCTTAATCAAGCGTTAATCAAGCGTTAGTTTTATTACGCTTGATTAACGCTTGATTAAGGCTTGATTAACGCAGCTAAGGCGGAAAGCAGCATGTCTCCACAATGGAAACGAAAAATTTGGGTAAAATTTGGGTAAAAATTTGGATAAAATGTGGGCAAAATCCCCACAAACAGGTTCACAAAGGGATGAGGTTTTGCTAACATCAGTTTTGACACAAAATAAGCCCTGACAAGAATATACCTAACCCGTTGATGATAAAGGGCATATTTTGTGGTAAAACCAGAATTACGGGTATGGAAGATGCTGGGATGCAAGCCCCAAACCCTGAATTATCAGTTTGCCAAGCTATGGATTTCACGCATCAATTTAGCTGAGACTTCGCTTTAACTCAAAACTTCGTCGCGGAAATCTGACTGCTGCATTAGATCCTTGTCAGGCGGAGTTTTAAGTCAAAACAGGCATTGTCAAAGCTGAGTAGCGTTTTTCAGTATTATTTTGGTGATGTTGAAAATTGTGCTGAGAGAGCAGGCAAAACATCAGAAAAAAAAGCTTGACGGAAATGAGCTTGATAAAAAGATTGGTCTATTATCGATAAAACTGATTGAAAAATACAAGGAGACATAATGGTCAAGCTGAGACTAAGACGGATGGGTGCGAACGACAAACCCTTTTACCGTATCGTTGCTGTCGATGCCCGTGTCAAGCGGGATGGAAAATACATCGAGTGCATCGGATGGTATGATCCCAAGCCCAATCCGCTAAAACTAAACATTGAAACCGAAAGAGCCATATACTGGATGAGCGTAGGCGCTCAGCCCTCTGATACAGTTCGTTCGCTCTTGCGCAAAGCTGGAGTATTACAGATCTGGCACGAGCGTAAAATTACCGAAAAGAAAGAAGAAGCTGCCGCAGAATAAAGCGATTAAAATTGAGAGGTGAAACATGAAAGACTTGATTGAATTCATGGTGAAAGCACTGGTGGACGATCCCAGTGAAGTGAATCTTACTGAGATTTCCGGAGACAAGATTACCCGTTATGAGCTTCGCGTCGCAAAAAGCGACATCGGTAAAGTCATTGGCAAACGTGGACGCACCGCAGGTGCCATCCGCACGATTATCAACGCTGTAAGTACGAAGCAGGGAAAGAGAGCAGAACTCGAAATTATCGAGTAAATGAAAATCTCCGATCTGGTCGGAATCGGCAGGCTGGGCTCTTGTGATGCCCGAGGTTTTTATCGGGTTCTGATAAAGCCGGAATATATGTCCGTCTTTATGGAAACCGATGAGGTCTTTTTGATCTTTAACAGCGATAGAGTGTTTTACGTAACTATTAGTGAGAGAGAATTTTCAGATAGAAAAATCTGGATCAGGTTCGCCGAAGACGGCATAGATATCGAGCGCGGGCTTCACAAGGAAGTGATTCTCGCCATCGAAAATATCGAAACCGACGAGGATGATGACCAAATGGATGAACTGATCGGATACGACGTCATATTCTCCGGTATCCGCATCGGGCGGGTGAAAGACTATTTTCACAACAACGCCCAATATGTACTTGAGATCGAGACGGAGCTTGGTATCCAGATCCTGCTTCCCTACGTGGACTATTTCGTGGGGAATGAGGATGAGGAACATCGGCAACTGATCGTCCAAAATGTAGAAAGCATTTTGGATAGCAATGATTTGGTGCTGGGTTCCTCGGGTTTGCGGAAAGCCCCTTGAGTAGCCAATATGCGCGTCGAAATCCTGAGTCTGTTCCCGGAGTTTTTCAGCGGATTTCTGTCCTCGAGCATTGTTGCCCGCGCGATTGAATCCAAGGCGATCGACGTCCGGATAACCGATTTTCGCGCCTATAGCCAAAACAAACATCGTAAGGTGGATGACTATCCTTATGGCGGATTTGCCGGAATGGTGATCCAGGCGCAGCCTCTATATGACGCGATCAACGATCTTTTGGAAGAGAGCTTTGCCCCAGTGGTCTATTTCAGTCCGCAGGGAAGAGTGCTCGATCAATCCATTCTCGGATACTATGCTTCATTGCCACGCGTGATCCTGCTCTGCGGTCACTACAAGGAAATCGATCAACGCGTCCGCAATATCGCCGTCTGCGATGAAATCTCGTTGGGGGATTATGTCCTTTCCGGCGGAGAGATTGCAGCCTTGGCATTTGTCGATGGTGTGGCGAGATTGCAGGAAGGCGTTTTGGGAGACATCAACTCCGCGCAAAGCGATTCCTTTTCAGACCAATTACTTGGTTTTCCCTGCTACAGCAGACCAGAGACCTTCATGGAACAAAGCGTTCCGGAGGTACTCCGAAATGGAAATCACAAGCTGATCTCAGACTGGGCGAAAGAGCAATCGATCAAACTCACCCGGACCAGAAGACCGGATTTGACTATCAAGAAATGAACAGACTATACATCGCTTTGGTGCATTATCCTATTGTCAACAAGTGCGGTGAGCGGATCATGACATCCATCACCAATCTGGACATTCACGACATCGCCAGAGCGGCAAAATGCTATGGGGTGATAAGATACTATATCATCCATCCCGATGGCGCACAAAAAGAATTGCTGGCGTCGATCAGCAGATTTTGGCTGGAAAACACAGCGCTGCCCTACAATCCTGACCGCAGCGAAGCGCTTTCCATATTGCGCCAGGCAGACACAATAGATGAAACAATAGAATTGATTACAACGCAGGAAAAAATGCGGCCAATCATAGTTACGACGACTGCACGGAATTTGCCCGATCAGATATCCTTTGGGAGTTTGAAAACCAAATTGGAGAAATCGAAACCGGTTTTGCTGTTATTCGGCACCGGATTTGGCTTGTGTGATGAAGTTCATGACCAGGCGGATTATACTCTTCAGCCGATTAAAGGCTTCGGAGATTTCAATCACCTTTCCGTCAGAAGCGCCGTTGCCGTCGTCCTCGACCGCCTTTGTTCCGATATCATATATGGGAGGAACCATGGATATTCTGCACCAAGTTGGCAGAGACCAAATCAGAACCGACTTTCCCGATTATCGCGTAGGCGATACGGTCAAAGTCCACTATAAAATTAAGGAAGGAAGCAAGGAACGCATCCAGGTGTTTCAAGGTATCGTGATCCAAAAACGCGGTGCCGGCGTTTCCAAATCCTTCACAGTTCGTAAAGTGTCAAACGGAGTGGGAGTCGAGAGAATCTTTCCTCAACACTCACCTAATATTGACAAGCTCGAGATCGTTCGTTTCGGCCAGGTGCGCAGAGCAAAATTGTTCTATCTGCGCAGCGCCAAAGGCAAAGCGGGCAGGATCAAAGAGCGTAGAAGATTCACTGCTTAGTTACGTAATACTATCAAACAAGCCCCTTTGCCCGATCGCGGCGGAGGGGCTTTGGTTTTGAAGAGCCATATACCTTTGAAGATAAAATCCAAGGAAGTAGCCACGATGATCTACACTCATGACAATATCTGTTTGAAGATAGAGATAAAAGACGAAGTTATCGTCGGGATAGATTTCTGCTCCGAGGGGGATTGCGTTGCAAGCCCCATCGGGACTGCACTTGAGAGTGATATCCATCTCCAGTTCGGGGAGTATTTTGAAGGACGGCGGGAAGATTTTGCCCTGCCCTACCTGCTTCAGGGAACTCATTTTCAACTTTCCGTGTGGCAAGCACTGGAAGAGATACCTTATGCCCAGACAGTTTCCTATTCATCCATCGCCCAGCAAATTGGGAATCCCAAAGCGGTGCGCGCGGTTGGCGGAGCCGTCGGATCAAATCCTTTACCTCTGATCATCCCCTGTCATCGTGTGATCGGCAAAAATGGTGCTATCGTCGGTTTTCGCGGCGGCACGGATATCAAACAAGCACTTTTGAATCTCGAACAGAAAGGACAAGCTCACTCGTGATCTTCGGCATCGGCACGGATATCATATCGGTTCAGCGAGTTGCCAGGGTCATTGAAAGAAACCCTCGCTTCGTGGACAAGGTATTTACTACAAACGAGATCGATTATTGCAGTAAGAAAGCCAATCCGGCTCAATCCTACGCTGCCCGCTTTGCTGCAAAGGAAGCTTTGATGAAAGCCATCGGCTCCGGTTGGGACGGACGTATCAACTGGATCGATATCGAGATCATAAACGACTCCCAGGGTAAGCCGGGATTCTCCCTCCATAAAGCCACAAAAGGCTTTATGGAGGACAATGGTATTGATGGCACCCATCTTTCGCTTTCGCATGAAAAGGACTATGCCGTCGCTTTCGTTGTCCTGGTAAAAAATTAGTTGCTTGACAGTATTGTGAGTAAGTATTTTACTGCACAGATTGAGGTAGATTTATGAAATGCATCGTTTTTCTTGGAATCCAGGGAAGCGGAAAAGGCACACAGGCGAAGCTATTAAGCGATCGCCTTGGGTATCAGCATATCAATACTGGGGATTTGTTCCGCGAGCAGATCGGCAGACGGAGCGCGCTTGGAGAAAGAGTGAAAGCCAGTATCGGAAGAGGCGAACTCGTCTCCGACGAATTGGTATTTGAGATCATCGACAGCTCGGTTTTGCCGGATATGAAGGGTATTGTGTTCGATGGTTTTCCCCGCAACACGAAACAGGCTGAGTTCCTTGTCCGCAATTATCAGGTGCTTTGTGTATTTTATCTCGATCTTTCGGAAGAGGACGCCATAAAGCGCCTATCCTCGCGCCGGATGTGTTCTGATTGTGGAGTGAACTTTAACCTCATCAGTCATCCTCCCAAATCTGACGGCGTTTGCGACGTATGCGGCGGTGAATTGGTCACCCGTCAGGATGACAAACCGGAAGCGATCAAACAGCGGATGAGCGAGTTTTATCAACAGACTTTTGAATTGAAAGATTATTTTGAAGCCAGATGCTTGCTCAAGAGCGTCAAAGCGGAATCCGGCATCACGGAGATCGCCACTGAGATCAATGCAGCACTGAACCAAGAGTTTTGAGCCAAGATGAAGGAACTATATCGTAAAGCCCTGAAACACATAGAATTCATCGCCTACCTGCTGGCGATCTGGAGTTTCTTTGTCCTGTTTCTGGAACCGATCATCAGTTTCTATATGAACTATCGCCGGGTGGAGGTTTACACCGCTCTGGCAAACATCGTGCTGCTGCTCTTGACCATCCTGAACCGAGCTTTACAGAAAGCTACCAAAGATCAACGCAAGATAATCTTCTTTGATCTGATCATGCTCTTGATGGGCTCGCTGCTGATGATCTATCAGGCAAAGTTCGTCATCTTCTTTTTGTTGATCAGGCAGACCTATTTTATCCTCCAATACATCATCTTTCGCGCCTTTGAGGGCAAGCTTTACAAGGTGCTGACCGGCAATCCGCCGGTTACCTTGATGCTCAGTTTTGCGTTGGTGATCTCGATCGGGACAATGCTTTTGATGTTGCCGGCTGCCAATGTCCACAATCAAGTGACTCCGTTGGCAGACGCGCTCTTCACTGCCACCTCAGCCACCTGCGTGACAGGGTTGATCGTTCGTGACACCGGCACCTATTTCACTCTCTTTGGACAGTTGGTGATTCTGCTTTTAATCCAGATCGGCGGTCTTGGAATCATGACGGTATCGACGGCGTTTGCCATAGTTCTGGGGCAAAGGATCACACTCAAGCTGGAAAGCGTCATGCACAAAATGGTGGGCGGAACTCAGCATCTGGACGTATTTTCGCTGTTAAAAAACATAGTGATCGTGACCTTGATCATCGAATGCATCGGCGCGGTGTTGTTATATCTCACTTTTTCAGGTATTTATCCGCCATTTCAGGCTTTCTATCTCTCTGTTTTTCACTCGGTATCGGCTTTTTGCAACGCCGGCTTTTCGCTATTTGACAGCGGATTGATGGCATATACGGATAACGTGAACGTCAATTTGAGCATCACCGCCTTGATTTTATTGGGCGGCTTGGGTTTTACGGTCTTGATAGACCTGCACCGCTATCTTTTCATCAAAGAAAAAATCAAAAAACTCAGCTTGCACACAAAGATTGTTTTGCTTACTTCCGGAGTCCTCCTGGCAGTGGGTTTCATCTCCTACTATGTGGCAGAATACAACGGATTGATGAGCGGTTTCACGATCTCCCGCCGGGTGCTAAGCTCATGGTTCCAGAGTGTCACCACCCGCACGGCAGGTTTCAATACCATCGATACCGGAGGCTTGAGCAAAGCCTCGATTTTGATAACTCTGGTGCTGATGTTCATTGGTGCCTCGCCTGGTTCGACCGGCGGCGGCATTAAGACAACAACTTTTGCCGTGTTAGTGCTATCGGTTACTTCGATGCTGAAAGGCAAGCGCGACCTGGGCATTTACAACCGGAAACTGCCTCAGTCAAATTATCGCGAAGCCACCAGTCTGATCACCCTCACAGTTGGGATCGTGTTTTTCATCGTATTCATATTGATGTTGGTAGAACCTCACGGCTTCGAGAAACTCCTGTTTGAAGCGATTTCCGCTTTTGGCACGGTAGGTCTTTCGATGGGTATCACGGCGGATTTGAGCGTGGCGGGGAAGATACTTATCACCGTGCTGATGTATATAGGCAGGATCGGACCTCTGACGATGATCTATGCTTTCTCGATCAGGAAACACTATCTCAATGTAAACTATGCCGAAGAAAAAATTGCCATTGGTTAAGGGAGAATAATATGCCTCGCTATGCTGTAATCGGACTGGGAAGATTTGGAATGACGGTTGCCACAATACTGGCTGAGAACGGGTTGGATGTGATCGCAATCGATAAAAATCAGGCTATGGTGGATGACATTAGTAATAAGGTCACTCATGCGGTATGTATGGATTCCACGGATGAAAATGCCATCCGCATGCAAAATCTCTCCGAAGCGGATGCTGTGATCCTTGGAATTGGGAGCAACATTCAGGAATCGATCCTCACAGCCGCCATCCTTAAAAAGATCGGTGCTGGAGTGATTTATGCCAAGGTCGAGAACCAATTGCACGGACGGATATTGGAACTGATCGGAGTCCAACATGTGCTATTACCCGAGGAAATGGTGGGAAACCAACTTGCCAAAACCCTGATCTCCAAAAACGTGTTGGAATATATCAATCTATCCAGCGGACACATCGTGATCGAATTGGTCGCTCCGCCTGAATTTGTCGGGCGCGCCTTGTTGGATATTGCCTTGCCCAGCGCTCGGGGCATCAACGTTATCGCCATCAAATACAATTATCTGTCCGTCACCGAAGACGGCACAAATATCATCGAGAAACGGTTAAACGACATGCCCGGCGCCAACGATATCGTCAATGAGGGTGACGTCCTCATCCTGCTCGGTCCCAAAAGCAAAATCGACAAACTCATCTACGACACCGCGACAAAGAAGGATTGATATGAAACGCTCGCTCAAATCCAGATATCACCTGCTCATCACGATTCTCTTGGGGATTGTCGTCCTTCAGGCTATGCTGATGCTTATATCACTGAGCACAAGCACAAACCTGCGCGACCTCGTGAGTGACATGCAATCCATCATCATCATCTTCACCTTTGTTATCTTTGTCTATGTCGTTGTGATTTATAACTATATACCCTATCGCCTGCGCAAAACCTTCAAGGAAGTAGGAGGCATCATTGAGGATATCTCACACGGAAAGTACAACATTGATATCGATTCCTCCACCCACGATCAGGATAGCGACATTCAGGAATTGATCCTCGCCCTGCAGCGCATGCTAAATATTCTTTTCAGATTTGACCAGGTGAAATCGGACAAGATATTTGAACATCATCAGCGCATTCAGCAATTGATCAATATGATGAAACAATCCGTGTTGATCACTTCGATCAGCGGAGATATCATCTATTGCAATGATTCGATCCGACGGCGTTGGACAATGATCTCAGAACGGGTGAATCTCAACGAACTGATCTTCAAGCATGATTTCAACGAAAGGATATTTTCCACAATGACAGATGCCCTACGTTTTGGCAACAGTCTCGTGGATGTCGGTTTCGAGGATGCCGAAGGAAAACAAAGCGCCTTGATCAACGGTTCCATCATCCGCAATCGCAAGGGAGCAGCAACCGGCTCCGTATTTATCGTAGATATCCGTGATAATGCAAAACAAAATTAACATTCTCTACGACAAAGAGGAAGCCATCAGATTGGATAAGTATCTGGCAGAGATGCGGATACAAGAACTATACAGTCGCACTTTCATTGAACGTCTAATCAACGAAGACCGCATTCTGGTCAACAATATCCCGGTGAAAAAGAGCTATTTGCTCATTCACGGAGATGAGATCAGCATCAATCTGCCGGATCCCGAACCATGGCACATCGTTCCCCAAAAGATCGAACTGGACATCGTATATGAGGACGAGCAGCTGGCAGTGATCAACAAAGCGCCTGGCATGATCGTGCATCCCGGATATGGCAATCCGGACAACACTTTAGTCAATGCCATGCTCTATCATTGGGGCAATAATCTTTCCACCGGCAGAGAGGCAAACCGGCCTGGCATCGTCCACCGGCTCGACCGCGGCACTTCAGGTCTGATGATCATTGCCAAGGACGACGCCACGCAAAGCCGTCTCAGTGATATGTTTGCCCATCGCGAAGTGAAGAAAACCTATTTGGCGATCACCACCGGAATTCCCGATCCAGGTGAAGACGCCATCGAATCTTGCATCGCCCGCTCAAACACCAATCCGCGTAAGATGTGCGTCGCGGACGAAGGGCGATGGGCGCTCACTATCTACAAAATAATCAAATACTTCCACTTTTTCTCACTTGTCAAAATCCAGCTTGAAACCGGAAGAATGCACCAAATCAGAGTTCATTTTGCTGAAAGAAATATCCCGATTCTTGGAGACCTGCTTTACAATACCCGTAAACAGGTTCATTCCATCGTTCCCGAAAACATGAAGAAGAAAGTGACCGAATTGCTCACCACGCACCTTATGAGACAGGCGTTGCACTCTTGGCGGCTGGAGTTTACCAATCCCATCACCGGCATGGCGCTTGATATAAAGGTTGATCCTCCAGCGGATTTTCTCCACACGCTTGCATGGCTGGACAAATACTTTGCTATTGACACGGATGGCATGGATATAAAATCGCTACTTATGTTGCAGGACACTTGGTAAAAATATGATAAATGACACGGTAGAAAACGTTTTTGCCTCGATTGATGAAGCCATACGGGTCATCAAAAGCGGAGGCATGCTTATAGTTGTGGACGACGAAAACCGCGAAAACGAAGGCGATCTGCTCATGGCAGCGGATTTGATCACGCCCGAGCAAGTGAATTTCATGATCAGTCATGGCAAGGGTCTGCTCTGCGTTCCCATGCGCGAGGAAGCTCTTGAGCGTCTCGAAATTCCTCTCATGACCACTGAAAACAGCGACCGTCACGGTACCAAATTCACCATTTCTGTGGATGCGGTTGAGGGAACTACGACAGGCATTTCCGCCTCCGAACGTGCCAGAACGATCCGAGCGCTTGCAGACGACAACAGCAAACCGGCTGATTTTATGCGTCCCGGACACATTTTTCCGCTTCTGGCGGAGAAAGGCGGTGTCCTGAAAAGAGCCGGACATACCGAAGCAGCCGTGGACATTGCATCAATGGCTGGACTGAAACCGATCGGAGCGATCTGCGAAATTATCCGTGAAGACGGTGAAATGGCGAGGCTGGACGATTTAATTCTCTTTGCCCGCAGACATGATCTCAAGATCATTACCATTGCCGATCTGATCCGTTGGCGACGTCACAAGGATCGCTTGGTGGAACGCGTCTCCATTGCAAAACTGCCCACTCGTTACGGCTTGTTTGACATCGTCACATATATCAGCACCGTATCAGACGAATACCACCTCGCGCTGGTCATGGGAGAGATCACCAAGGAAGAGCCAATCCTCGTTCGCGTGCATTCCGAATGTCTCACCGGGGACGCGCTTCATTCGCTCAGATGCGATTGCGGCGAACAGCTCAACCGTGCCTTCGAGATGATTTCCGCGCTGGGCAAGGGCGTCATTCTCTATATGCGTCAAGAGGGGAGAGGCATCGGTCTGCTGAACAAGATCAAAGCCTATCACTTGCAAGACCATGGCAAGGACACCGTCGAAGCAAATATCGACCTCGGTTTTGCCGCCGATCTACGTGATTACGGCATCGGCGCCCAGATTCTCAAAGACATCGGAATCAAGAAAATGAGGCTGTTGACAAATAATCCCAAGAAGATCGTCGGTCTTCAGGGTTATGGACTTGAGATCATTGAACGCGTGCCGATCGAGATCGATGCCAACGAAGTCAATCAAAACTACCTACAGACAAAGAAAGACAAGATGGGGCACATCCTCGGTGAAATGTAAGATCATCAACGTCATATTCGCGGTGTTGCTGCTCATTGCCTTGTCGCTCAGGGCAGTGGATTTTCCCCGTCCGGTCGGCTTTGTCAACGACTTTGCCGGTCTATTGAGCGAGGAAACCAAGACCAAGATCAATGACTGGGCGATCGAACTCAAGGAAAAGACGGATGTCGAATTTTCCATTGCCACTTTCGAAACCCTCGGTGGCATGGCCGAAAATGAATTTGCCGTCAAACTGATCGAGAGCTGGAAAATCGGCAACAAGGATGACGAAGGCGTGCTCATTCTCCTCGGTCTTAAGGAAAGACGCCTTAGGATCGAGCCTGGCTACGGTTCCGAACCTTACATTGTAGATGCCTTTGCGGACGAAGTTTATCGCGTAATGCGCGACTTTTTGAAACCAGGCAGCGAGGATTGGAATCAGGCATTTATCCAAGGCTCGCTGATGCTGATGGACAAGATAGCCAGGGAAAAGGGAGTCCAACTAACCGGAACGCCGCAGTTTCGATCCCAGAAAACGGGATCGAAAGGCAGTCCGATCCCCGGCATCATCATCTTTTTCGTCTTTGTGTTTCTGATGATCGTCCCCCGTGGACGCATACTCTACGTGTTTTTGTAAATGATGATTTTTAGCGGCAGAGGTGGCGGAGGTTCTTGGGGCGGAGGCTCTACAGGCGGTGGTTTTGGTGGCTTTGGCGGTTTTGGCGGCTTCGGAGGAGGACGTTCAGGTGGTGGGGGAGCAGGAGGAGGTTTTTAATGCTATTTCTTAAATCACTAACTTTTATCGTTTGGAATATCGCGCTCGGCTCGATATTGCTGTTTTGGTTGAATTGGTTTCTCTTTAATCGCAAAGCCAGATATTTCCTTGGTTTAAAGATTCCTCTCACCCCAGGACTGGTGGCGCGAAAGCGGGAATGGGTATTCAACAAAGCACGGGACATTTTGCATGGCTATCTCGATCAGGCGGAAAGCACCTTAAACAGGCATGGCTATCTCGCCAAATGGGAAAAGATGGTGCAGGATATCGCGATGGAAAAACTGTCTTTCATTCGTGAGTGGAAATTCTTGCCCCACGGCTTGAAACTGAAAATCCAAAACACGATCGCGATCCTCGTCAAGGATATCGTCAGCCGTATCCTGCGCAAGAGTGTGCCTCACTTCATCGAACTATGGCGCATCGAACATCGCATCGACGAATATGACGACCAGTTCAGCATCGATTTCTTCTATAAATACTGGCGTAAATATGTATTGAAATACTTGTTTTATGCCTTCCTGGCGTTAAACTTCATCATCGGTTTGATGAACATGATCTGGTATTTGTTCCTCGCTTTGTTCTAAGACAATGCTCAGCTTAAAGGGTTACAACCGCAACAAGATAAAGAGCTTTCTCAGGCAGAGGTTTCATCTCTCCGCGGATCACCGCAGACTGTTGGTGATGTTTATCCTCGTCTGCGCCTTCATCATATTGCTGCTTCTGGCTTCGGCATTTCTTGTCTCGATGGTGGAACAAGATCAAACCGATAGCCTCGCCATCAAAAGTTTCTGGGATGGTATTTGGTGGGCGATTGTGACCATCGCCACGGTCGGATATGGAGACAAGGTTCCGCTCACGCATGCCGGCAGGCTGGTTGGGATGTTTCTCATCATTGTCGGATTTTCACTCTTATCGGTATTCACCGGTTTGATTGCCTCATTATTTGTAGAAGATAAAATCAAAGGAGCGAAGGGTTTGAAACAGATCAGAACGCATGACCACATCGTCATCTGCGGCTGGAACAAGACCGCGGAATTTTTGCTTAAAGCCATGATCGAAAAGAAACTTCAGGATACCGAAGTGTGCCTGGTGACCAATCAGGGCGCCGAGTTCTTTGAAGAGATAGAATCCAAGTTTCCCCATCTGCAGCTCAAGTTTGTACGCGGGGAAGCTACTCAGGAAGAAGTTTTGCGCCGGGCATCGATCTCAAACGCGGCACAAGTGATCATCCTTGCCGATCAGAATCTGGAAAAACAGAGCGCGGACGACCGCACCATCATCATCGCCAATGCCATCCACTATATGGTGCACAAAGACAAGATCACCGTCCAGCTTCACAACACCGAAAATAAGAATCTGCTCTATCGAATCGGCATCTCAAACGTGATCATCTATGACGACATCGGCGGATACATCCTGGCAAACAATATCATCGAAAACCACAGCCTCAAGCTCTTTAGCCAGCTTGCCAAAAGTGCGCAAAACAACATCTCCACACTCGAGATACCCGAACACTTCATTGGGAAAACATACGCCGAACTATTTGATCATATCCGCCACGAAAAAAAGCTGATCCTACTCGGACTGATGACCAAGGAACCGGAACTAGAGATTGATTCCATCTTTTCGGACAATTCTTCTGCCATTGATCAATTCATCAAAAGTACGCTCAGCAAATCCCGCAGCCTCCATCAGGATGAGAAAAGCAGCATCCGCTGGAATCCTTTGGGCGAAAACCGGATCATGGAGTCCGATCTCGCCATCGTCATGACTTGAGGTGAATATGTTGGATATCAATACGTTGAAAAGAATTCCCCTCTTCGCCGCTCTGAGCGATGAACAGCTCATGCGACTGCAGCCATATTTGAAGGAATGCCGGTTTTCCAAAGGCAGCTACATCCTGAACGAGGACACATTTGGAGATCAGACCTTTTTGCTCTACAAAGGCAGCGTCCACGTCACCAAGAATCTCGTCAAAGGTTTCAACGAGGATCAGGTTTCCACGGAGAAGGTGCTTGTCACGCTCAAAGGCGAAAATCTGCCCACTTTCGGAGAAAACGGCATCCTCGGCCACGCGCCGCGAAACGCAAACGTCATTGCCCAGACGGATTGCGTTCTTTACACCTTGAACAAGACCGATTTTGACAGCTTTGCCCTGGATAACATCGAAGCCGCATACAACGTCATGACCAATATCGCGCGGGTTCTCTCCATGCGTTTGAACAGTACGGACGAAAATCTCGTCAAGCTGGCAACGGCATTGTATATCGCCGTGCAGCAATAGATTCCCCAACGCCTTTATCATCGAAGGATTCATGCGGATGATCGCACAGAATCATCTTGTTTTGCAACACGGGGCAGGATAGTATATTTATATCCATCACCAAGGAGAAATCATGGACGAAAAACTAAAAAGAATCTTTGCAGAGATAAGACAAGAATATGAATGCAACCTGAGCAAGCGCGCTTTTCCGGATGCGCGCGCTAATAGAATAAAACCTGAGGAAGGGGATGACATGCGATCCCATTTTGCCGTCGATCGCGACCGGATACTCTATTCCGGAGCCTACCGGCGCTATCATGGTAAGACGCAAGTCTTTTCTTTCACCAACCTTATCGATGAAGAGATGACGAACCGCAATCTCCACATTGCCTACGTTTCCCAAATCTCGCGAACCATTGGAAAATACCTCGGATTGAATACCGAACTCATCGAAGCCATCGCTCTCGGTCACGATCTTGGGCACGCGCCTTTTGGACACGATGGCGAAAGAGCACTTTCCAACGCTTGCGTCGAACACGGCATCGGATACTTTCACCACAACATCGAATCCATGCACATCGTGGATCATATCTCCCGCAAAGGCAGAGGTTTGAACCTCACTTTTCAGGTACGTGACGGGATCATTTCCCACGACGGGGAAGTGCATAACACCATTCTAAAACCGGAAACCGGCAAAAGCGAAGAGCGCCTCGACGAATATATCAAAACTAAAAAAGCGGGTAAGAACTTCACCTGGATGCCCGGTACGATCGAAGGCTGCGTGGTTCGCATCACCGATACCATTGCCTACATCGGACAGGATATCGAAGACGCAATCCGCTATAACCTCTTGAAAAGAGAGGACTTGCCAAAAGAATGCACAGATAAACTGGGCAATACCAACAGCCAGATCATCGAAACCCTGATCAAAAGCGTCATCGTCAATAGCTATGATCAGGATTGGGTCGCCTTCGATGAGGAAACCTCCCACTATCTGCTTGAACTGAAGAAGTTTAACTATAAATACATCTACACAGATGAAAACGTTAAAAAGTCAAACAAAATCATCTACCGCACCATGGGCATGATGTTTGACAAATACATCGAGGACATCAAAGCCGGAAACCGCAATTCCAAGATCTACAAACACTTCCTCGATCATAAAGCCCTGAAGTATCTGGAAAGATTCTCACCCGCGGAACAGGTTCGCGATTTTATCGCCACCATGACCGACCGCTATTACAATGAAGAAATCAAGGATTATTTACTGCCTTGGAAATGGTGAGTTCTTTAGCGGACTGGTGAACCAGTGACCCGGGTCCAAGCTCCGCTGGCGATACCCCCAATTTCACTGCCTCGAGTGGAAGACCGTCAGGACTGTCGAGGCGGCTGTCTTTACGCTTTCATCTCCGGCAAATATTCTGATTTACAATAATCTTCTTTCCTTCAGATATTTGATCACAACCGCTGCGTGGGGCTTCAAAGCTATCGCCCTTTCACTTGTTATCTCCGCGTTATGAGCAAATAAGATGTCGCCTTTTTCCCTAAAGGATATCGATACCGGCGATAGACCATGATTGATGAAAACACGGATGGCACTTTCCCCATCAAAACGCTCATATCCAAGGATTCCTTCCTCAGTTTCGACAAAGCGGAATTCTCCATCGATGAGGAGGCATTCGTCCTTTCTCAAATCTATCATCCTTTTGTAAAAAACGCGTAGGTCCGAGGAGCGTGAATCGCCTTGCCAGTCCCAATCGAAGGGACGGCGGTTGTCCGGATCCTTTCTTCCCATCATACCGATCTCGTCGCCATAATAAATATGCGGCGCGCCCACAAAGGTCATTTGAAAGATTAGTGCGAGCTTGAGTTTGGCGATATTTCCTTCCGCGAGTTCCAAAATCCGCCAGGTGTCGTGGCTGCCAAGCAGGTTCATCATGGCGCCGGAGGCGTGAAAAGGATAGCGTGCCAAGCCTTCTTCGATCAGTGCTTTGAATCTCTGTGATCCGATGATGCCAAAGATGAAGAATTCCAGCACGGGATTTTTGAAATAGGCATAGTTCATCACGGAATCGAAATAGCGTTCGTTCACCCAGCCCTGGGCGTTGTGCCATATCTCGCCAACGAGCCAGGCATCGGGTTTGATGCTTTTTACGTGGCGGCGAAATAGCTCCCAAAACCAGAATGGAACTTCATCCGGGACGTCCAATCGGAAACCGTCGATCCCGATATCTTTGAGCCACCAGGTGACGCTATCGAGGATGTAATTGACGAGCGGAGCGTTCGGGATCGCTTTTTTGATGTCGTGCACATAATTCTCGGCAGGGTGTTTGCGGCTGAGATCATAATTCAGATCCGGCATGTCTTTGATACCCCACCAGCATTGATAATAGTCCCTGGGCTTGAAATCCGGCGGCAGGGGTTTTGGCAGAGGCCATTTTTGCCAGTCATACCAGTCCCAGTAGCGGGAATCATCGCCATTTTCGACCCCGTCGCGGAAAGCCCAAAAGGTCTCTCCCGTGTGGTTGAAAGCCACATCCAGAATCACGCGGATGCCTCTTTTCCGCGCGGCTTTCACGAGCTCGATCATATCTGCCGTGGAGCCAAAATGAGCATCGATGCGTCGATAATCCGCTGCGTCATATTTATGATTTGATTTAGCTTCCCACAAAGGATTGAAATATATGATGCTTATGCCAAGCTCGGATAGGTAATCCAGCTTCGTGATCACGCCTCTGAGGTCCCCGCCATAAAAAGACCACCAATCCGGCTTTCCCTCTTCCAGCCAGGGACTTTGGCTCAAGCCGCGGATGTCCTTCCAGTCCTCCACCAGGTGATAATATTCCTGCTGCGGAGCGAGTATTTCTCCATTCGGTGGAGGAGTCCGGCAATCATCATAGTACCATTCATTAAAATCCGGATTGATCCGGGGATCTCCGTTAAAAAACCGATCCGGAAAGATTTGATAAATAATGCCCTTACGCACCCAATCCGGCACGCTGAAGATCTCGTGACGATCCAATCTGATGTAAAAGGGGAGGCTGGAGCCGGGTTCTTTTGTGAAACCATTTTTACCGTAGTATAGTATTTCCCCGCCGTGCTTGAGGATGATATCAAACTCAAGCTCCTCAGCGGCGTCGTGGAAAACGCCATGATGGACATCCCGGTTTGAGACAGTCCCGACGCGGATTAGTGGAATATCAGCGTCATCAAAACGCATGGAAATCTCTGCCGGTATCGATGGATACCAGGCAAAACGCAGCTCAAAGCCATGTTTATCAAAGCGATGGATGTCTATAAAGCGTTCGATGCGGTCGTCTAAAAGCGAGAGATCGGCATAGATTTCAGCCCAGGAAGGGGTTTTCACTTTCTCACTTTCGATGATGATGACGGAATTGAATCCGCCGAAGGGATCGGGCTCAAATTCCGGATTGGCGGGATCCTGCATCCAGACCCCATCCACGATCAGTTTATATCTATAAATACCCGGTTCGTTATGCAAATTAAGAACGTAAAAACCGCCGATATCAGTCAGATCCAATATCTCCCAGGCACTGAAATCCCCCGCGACGCCCACTTCATGGGATCCGGCGGTCAAGGCTTGATAGGAAAAACGGATATCAGCCATTTTTAAGAGCCGGCTGCCGCTTTTTTCTTATTTACGTTTGAGCCTTTGCAGCGTGGATGCTCACGGTCGTAATGTGTCTTCAGGAAATTACCGGTGGAGGATTTCTTGCATTTCATGACGTCCTCGGGAGTGCCGCAGGCGAGCACTTCTCCACCTCCATCACCACCTTCGGGACCGAGATCGATCACCCAATCGGCACATTTGATCACATCCAGATTGTGTTCGATCACCACGACCGTATTTCCCATCACAACAAGCTTTTGCAGCACTTTGAGCAGCTTGTTGATGTCGTCAAAATGTAAGCCGGTGGTGGGTTCGTCCAACAAGTATAGCGTCTTTCCCGTGCTGGTTTTGCTAAGCTCGCGGGAGAGTTTGATGCGTTGCGCTTCCCCGCCCGAAAGAGTGGTTGATGGTTGACCGAGCTTGATATAATCGAGCCCCACCTCGTGCAGGGTGTTCAATTTTTGGTGGATAGAGGGGATATTCGCAAAGAAATCGACCGCTTCCTGGACGTCCATGTCCAGCACCTCGGCGATATTCTTTCCCTTATAGCGGATGGAAAGGGTCTCATGGTTGTAGCGCTTGCCTTTGCAGACCTCGCAGGTGACGTAGATATCCGCCATGAAATGCATCTCGATCTGTTTCACTCCCGCGCCTTCGCAGGCTTCGCATCTGCCGCCTTTGACGTTGAAGGAAAACCTGCCGGCTTTGTATCCGCGCATTTTGGAGGCGGGCAGTTCGCTGAACAGATTGCGGATCGGATCAAAAAGCTTGATGTAGGTGCAGGGATTGGAACGCGGGGTTCTGCCTATGGGTTGCTGATCGATGGAAATGACCTTGTCGATATGCTCGATCCCCTTGATCGTGTGCACTTTACCTACGCGATGACTGGTCTTGAAGAATGAGTTGTGCAAAAATGGAGAAAGGGTCTGATTGATCAGCGAACTCTTGCCGCTGCCGGAAACTCCGGTGATGCAGACAAAGAGTCCGATCGGGATTTCCACGTCGATCTCTTTGAGATTATTGTGCGTGGCGCCAAGGATGGCGATCACCCGTTCATCAGGTTTGACGCGCTTTTCCGGTGTGGGAATGCACATCCTGCCGGATAGATAAGCGCCGGTCAAAGATGCCTTGTTTTTGACGATTTCGTCGAATTTGCCGGTGGCAACGATCTGACCTCCATGAATACCGGCGCGCGGACCGAAATCGACAATTTTGTCCGCGCTGCGCATCGTATCTTCGTCATGTTCGACCACGATGACGGTGTTTCCGAGATCGCGTAATTGGCAGAGCATTTTGATCAATTTGGTGTTGTCCCGTTGGTGAAGACCGATGCTGGGCTCGTCCAGAATATACATTACGCCCACGAGCTGACTGCCGATCTGGCTTGCCAGACGGATACGTTGAGATTCTCCGCCTGAGAGCGATGGCGAACGGCGATCCAGGCTTAAGTAGTGCAGACCAACGTTGTGGAGAAATTCAAGACGATTTCTGATCTCTTTCAACACCTCTTCGGCGATGATGAGTTGGTTGCCCGATAGCTGGACATGATTGAAGAAGTCAAACGCCTCCGCCACGCTCATCGAAGTGATCTCCGTCACCGCTTTGCCGGCGATCTTCACTGCCAGGGAGCTGGGTTTCAGCTTTCTGCCATCGCATTCGGGACAGGGTTTGTCGCTGAGAAAAAGCATGTAATAACGGCGCATATCTTCAGACGTGGTTTCGTGCATGCGTCTTTCCAATTGGGGGATGACGCCTTCATGACGCATCATAAATTCGCCGGAACCGCGTTCGTTTTGCCAGGCGATCTTGAATTTTTTGCCCTTGGAACCGAAGAGTATGAGCTGTTTTACGATATCCTCGAGCTGATACCACGGCGTCGTGAGTGAAAAGCTGTATGCCTTGGCGAGGTTTTTGATCGTGTTCAAAGTCCAACTGTCCTGTTTGGCTTCCAACCTGCCCCAAGCTGCCACAGCGCCTTCCATGATGCTGATTTGCGGATCGGGAACCACGAGATCGGGATCGAATTCCAGCTTGTAGCCCAAACCGTTGCAAACCGGGCAGGCACCGATCGGACTATTGAAAGAAAAATGCTGCGGCGAAAGCTCTTCGAAACCGATATTACAGCGCGCGCAGGAATTGGCGGCGGAGAGTAGGCTGCTCTCTTTCGCGTCGGTAAATTCTATCTTGACAAGACCTTCGGTGAGTTTCAGAGCCAGCTCCAGAGAGTCCGCGAGGCGGGATTGAACTCCGTCCTTGAGCACGATTCTATCCACGACGACGTCGATGTCGTGTTTGCTTTTCTTGTCCAGAACGATGTCTTCTTCGAGGTTGCGGAGCTGGTTATTGATCATGACGCGCACAAAGCCTTGCTGGCGAAGCTCTTCCAACTCCTCTTTATGTTCGCCTTTGCGGTTTTGAACCAGAGGCGCTAGGATTTGCAGCTTTGTGCCGGCGGGCTTTTCCATCAAGTGCGCGATCATCTGATCCACTGTTTGAGAGCCGACAGGATCACCGCAATTGTGGCAAAATTGCTTTCCCACACGGGCATAGAGCACTCTCAGATAATCATAGATTTCTGTGACCGTGCCGACCGTGGAGCGAGGATTCTTGCTGGCGGCTTTTTGTTCGATGGAGATGGCGGGGGAGAGCCCTTCGATATAGTCCACTTTCGGCTTTTCCATCTGTCCCAAAAACTGACGCGCATAGGCGGAGAGGGATTCCACATAGCGCCTTTGCCCCTCGGCATAGAGTGTGTCAAACGCCAGGGAGGATTTGCCGGAGCCGGAAACACCGGTGAAAACCACCAGTTTATTGCGCGGAATCTCCAGATCGATGTTTTTTAAGTTGTGCTCTGAAGCACCTTTGATCAATATCTTTGTCTTCAATTTCACCTCTTAGAGCGGCAGATTTG
Organism: Candidatus Cloacimonadaceae bacterium; assembly: GCA_030693415.1. NCBI lineage: Bacteria > Pseudomonadati > Candidatus Cloacimonadota > Cloacimonadia (SeqCode) > Cloacimonadales (SeqCode) > Cloacimonadaceae (SeqCode) > Cloacimonadaceae bacterium (SeqCode). Next base: position 78,611 of record JAUYAR010000094.1, read on the forward strand.
TGAACGGAGCTTCTTTGTCAAATGAAATCCGGAATCCTGCTATTCGTGCTATTTCCGCTGTTATTTCCATGCAATTTCCCCGCGTTCTTGTTAGAATATCTTATTTTATTATATTACAATTACTTAACGCAGCATCGGCATGCTACGCTACATCCAAAGTGTTAATCAAGCCTTAATCAAGCGTTAATCAAGCGTTAGTTTTATTACGCTTGATTAACGCTTGATTAAGGCTTGATTAACGCAGCCAAGGCGGAAAGCAGCATGACAACCAAAAATGGAAACAAAAATTGGGTAAAATGGGTAAAATTGGGGTGGGGAATTCCGATTCCCCACAGCCGAATCGGAATTCGGCTTCCCAATGGGGAGCGCATCATGCCGATGCTGCGGATGCACATTGGATGCAAATTGGAAGTGATACTGGAAGTGAGAATGGAAGTGATTTGATATGTTGATATGTTTTGGGTGTGTGATTACCTGAAGGCGGAAATACTATGGAAAGTGTAGAAAAGCAATGTAGTTAAACATAGATTTCTACATGGAAACCTTTGTCTCGTCAAGCAGCTATTGTCGGGAAAAGTCATTTCAGCTTTATACATCGGACTCAATTTAAATGAAAATAATCAGCGATTTTGCTTGACATTATTATCGAGTGAAATTAGATTGTTTACATGAGGTCAACATGAGACAGATCGCGTTTGTGACAATACTGATGCTCAGCCTTGCAATTGGGGCTGCGGCTATCTCTATATACGAAATTCAATACAGCGTTTCGCCTGGTGTAGATAACAGCTATCCATCCCAGTATGTCGGTCAGGAAGTGTCTCTTGAAGGGATCGTCACCGCAACAAACTATCGCGGCGGCGGTTTTTTTATCTCGGAATCGATCAGCGGTCCCTGGCGCGGAATCCTCGTCTTGGACAGAAGAAACAACCCCGGCATCGGGGACAAGGTTCTTTTGCGCGGAAGAGTGTCCGAAAGCTTTGGTATGACCTGCATTCAGGATATCTCATCCTTCAGAATTATTGACCGCAACCTGCCTTTGCCACAACCTGTGATCGTCACCACCGGTCAGCTTTCCCGTTCCGATGAAGCAGAGGTATACGAAGGCGTCTTGGTTCGCGTCCTGAGTTCCTCAAGCTCCAGTTCCAGGGTCAAGCAAGGCAAGTTTAAGATCACCGACGGCAGCGGTCAATGCTCCGTCATCATGGGTGGTTTTTCGGATCAACGCTCGCATTCTCCTGCCGTGGGAACGCAATATTCCTCTCTCACCGGGATCGTGATCTTCGGCTACAGTGAGTTTGCTCTACATCCGATCTCCCAGATGGACGTCCAAGTTCAATCACCTGTTTCAACGCAGAACCGCAGTTGGGGCAGGATCAAATCGATTTACAAATAAAAGATAAGAGGTTATGACTATGAAGAAGTTTTTTAAAGCTGTGCTCTTCATCGGCGGAACTGCTCTGGCAGCTCATTTTGGCATGAAAGCCTACAAACGCGTCAGCGGTATCGTCAAGCTTTCCAAATCCCTTCCCGAATTTCTAAACAATGTTTATGGCGAGAAGCCGAAAACCAATATCAACCGCACATTCAGCGCCATGAACATCAAGCTCGGTTTCACTCAGGAAATCATTGACAAACACACAGATATCGAAACCACCGTGCGCGAATATATCGATGACTTCTATCCTGAGCTGGCAAAGTGCTCTGTGGACATCGAAGTCTACGTCAAAGGCGAAGAAGAAGAATGCTGCGACGAGGAAGTCGAACCCGAAGAGGAAGAAATCTAAAGCACCATTCAGATCATCATCGGAAAATGACAATTTGGCGACCCGCATCGGGTGATGCGGGTTTTTTGTAGCAACACCTCACGGGTTTTATGTAGCGCAGGATGCCGATCCTGCGGAGAAAACCCTGCGGAGAAAACTCTTGCCAAAATTAGTCATCGTTTCAGCAGCATCGGCATGCTGCACTACAGACAAGCTACGTTCGCGAAAAAAACAATCAGGTTAACAACCTTGGACGCCATCGAAAAAAGGCAGCTCGGCTTTGATGCAAACGACCTCTCCGACGGCTATCTCGCTTTGGGTATAGCCACGAATGTAATGATCGGAAAGAAAGATGGCAAAATCATCAATATACTCTTCGACCACTCCCTTCAGAGTGATTCTATTTCTGACGAGAGACATCATATAGTCAAATTTCATATCGAAGCTTAGTGAGGTGAGAGCGCTACTGCGCGTGGCTTTGAGTTGAGTGGATATCTGATCCGTCATCCTTGCCGCGGACGTGCCTTTGCGTTTCGAATAGCTGAACACGTGCAAATACGCGAGCGGAAGGGATTCCAAAAGTCTGTAGGTGGCGGCAAATTCAGCTTCTGTCTCACCTGGGAATCCACATATAACGTCCGCTCCGATAGCAGCATCAGGTATCACTGCCAAGATTTTTTCCACCAAAGAGGTAAATAGCTTTGCGTCGTATCTTCTGCCCATGCGATTGAGCACGCTGTCAGAGCCGCTTTGCAAAGGAATATGGAAGTGGGGGCAGATTTTTGAATTGCGCTTGATGCAATCAACCAAGTCCTGTGAAAAAAGCTGCGGCTCGATCGAACTGAGACGAATAAGCTCCAGTCCGTCAAGCTCTTGCAAAGCGTCGATCACATCGGTCAATCCGCGTCCGTGGTCATCATATAGTCCCAGATTGACGCCACCGAGGACGATTTCCTTGTAGCCGCCGTCCATGAAAAGTTTCGCCTGTGCGAGGACATCTTCAAAGCGCGCGGAACGGTTGTGTCCGCGAGCATAGGGAACCGCGCAATAGCTGCAATAGAAATCGCATCCGTCCTGGATCTTTTGAAAGGCGCGGCTGCGGTCAACCATGTTTTTTACCGTAGCATAACGGAAATCCACGACATCCATGATGTCCATAAACCCAGTCTTTTTAGCTTTGAGCAGAGCCGCTATATCGGTTTTGTGCTGATTATCGACGATGAGATCGATCGCGCCCATTGCCTGGATCTGATCATGAGAACGCTGGGCGAAACAACCGGTTACAAGCACTTTCGCGGCTGGATTTAATGCTTTCTGTTTCAATGCCTTACGAATCAGGTTGCGGCTTTTGTAGTCGGTGCGATCGGTCACAGTGCAGGTATTGATGATGTAGATATCCGCAGCTTCCGGGAAGGGAACCAATTGATAGCTGCCAGTTTCGAACTGATCGATGATCGCGGCGGAATCATAGGCATTTGTCTTGCAGCCGAGCGTGGCGATGGCGATCCGGATCATGTATTTATGAGGGTCAGATAATTATAGATCGCGGGAGCATAGATTCGATGCTCGACCTGTAAAACAGCAGCAGCGATATCAAACGGAGACTTGCATTTACTGATGTCAACCGATTCCTGCATAGTGATTTTGCCGTGGTCGTAGATCGGATCGACGATGTGGATGCTGGCGCCGGAAACGCTTTCCGAGCTGGAAAAAACCGCTTCATGCACTCTCATTCCATACATGCCCTTACCTCCGAAGCGTGGCAGCAGAGCGGGATGGATATTTAGAATCGGAATGCCGACACCGGTGATAAAGTCCTGGGACAGCAGTCTCATAAAGCCCGCTAACGCGATCAAATCGAGATTCAGTTCTCGCTTTAGAGTATTCAAACGCTCTTCAAATAATGGCATGTTTATTACCGGGATCAGCTCCCAATACAGATCTAGCTCTTGGCAAAGCGCTTTTACCGGAGAATCGTTTTGAGTGATCACTACGAGGCTGATTTCAACCGGTAAACCATTCTCCTTGAAGTATTCATGCATAGCCTTCAGGTTTGAACCGCGTCCGTGACCGCTGGTCAGAACGCCTATTCGGTAGGTTTTAGATGCAGTTCTTGCCATTGTGCGCTGCCGACTTCAGAAGGAGCCTGGCTCATCAGATCGGTCGCTCTCAAGGTTTTTGGGAAAGCGATGACGTCGCGGATGGAATCGGCTTTGCTCATGATCATGACCATGCGATCAAGCCCGGGTGCGATTCCTCCATGCGGCGGAGTGCCATATTTGAGCGCTTCGAGGAAGAATCCGAAACGGTCTCTGAGTTCCGCTTCGCTGAAACCGAGAATATCGAAGATCCGCTTTTGCAGATCATAACGGTGGCAGCGGATGGAACCAGAGGAAAGCTCCATTCCGTTGCAAACGAGATCATAGAGCTGCCCCTGAATTTCGCCGTATTTTTCCGGCATATCGAGCCAGGGGATATGTTCCTCACGGGGAAGAGTGAACATGTGGTGTGCAGGTTCCCAGCGTGAGTGATCGGCATTGTAATAAAAAAGTGGGAAATCCGTGACCCAGAGCATGGCATAGGTGTTTTCATCGATAAGCTTGTGTTTCATGCCGATATGATTACGAATCGCAGCCAACACTTTAGATGTCATGTCATAAGTATCCGCAACGATGGCGATTAGGTCTCCGGATTTGGCAGCGCAGATATTGATAATAGCTGTCACCTCTTCGGGGCTGAGGAACTTGCTGACACCGGCTTCGAGGATGCCGTTCGCCACTTTGGCAAAGGCTATGCCCTTGCCGCCGTTGTGTTTGGCGATATCTATCAGCTCGTCCTGCTGTTTCCGGCTATACTCAGCTCCGCTGGGAATCACGATCGCTTTGATCACACCACCAGTGGATAACGCAGATTGGAAGACCTGGAATCCAGAATCGCGAAGCGCTTCACTGAGATCACAAAGCGTGACCCCAAATCTCAGATCCGGCTTGTCCGTGCCATATTTGTCCATCACTTCCTGATAGCTGAAACTGGCGAAGGGAGTTGGCAAATCGATATTGATAACCTCCATAAAGAGGTGTTTCATCAGGCGTTCGATCAGATCAAAGATCTGAGACTGGCTGGCAAAACTGAGCTCAATATCGAGCTGTGTGAATTCCGGCTGTCTGTCGGCACGCAAATCTTCGTCCCGAAAGCATCTGGCGATCTGAAAGTAGCGGTCAAACCCGCCGATCATGAGCAGTTGTTTATACATCTGAGGGGATTGGGGCAGGGCATAAAACTTTCCTGGATGGATGCGGCTGGGAACTAAATAGTCACGCGCGCCCTCGGGTGTGCTTTTCATCAGGATGGGGGTCTCGATCTCATAAAAATCCTCTTTGCAGAGGAAGTCTCGGATCGCCTTCACCAGCTTGTGGCGCATGATGATCGTTTGCTGGAGCTTGGGACGGCGCAGATCGAGATAACGATAGGTGAGGCGCAGATCCTCATCCGCCATCGCTGCCTCATTGAGCTGGATCGGCATGGGAAAGCAATCGTTGAGCAGATAGAGCTCCTGCGCGTTCACTTCGATGGTGCCGGTGCGAATGTTGGGATTGACGTTTGCCGCTTCTCGAGCGTTGACGATGCCTTTGATGGCGATCACATACTCGTTTCGCAGTTTTTCCGCTTTAGCAAAGATACCTTCCTGCTCGGGGGGAATGACGATCTGGACGATTCCACGGACATCACGCAGGTCGATGAAGATCAAAGATCCTAGATCCCGGCGTCGATTCACCCAACCCATAATTGTGACTTCGCAGCCGATGTCTTTGACCCCAAGGTCGCCGCAAAAATGCGTTCTTTTCAAATCGCTAAAGTTGTCGATCATGGTAAGTTCCGTTTGTTGAGACTGATTTTTTCAAAGATGGCGTTGATGTTTCTCACCCGTTCTCCGATCGCCTCGATCATGGTGCATTTTTCAAGATATACGGGATCGGGGTAGATAAGTTTGTTATTCTTGATCTCTTCTTCTAATAGTTGGTAGGCACTACGATTCGGAGTAGCGTATTGGCTATATTCCGCGTTTCGTTTGGCGTTTTCGGGATTCATCATGAAATTGATGAATTTGTGGGCGAGTTCCTTGTTTTTAGAGGATTTGAGGATGACCATGCTGTCCATCCACAAGCTGCATCCTTCTTTGGGAAGGATGAAACCCAGATCGGAATTCATTTCCATTAGTTGAAGCGCGTCGCCATTAAATGCTTGCGCCAGCCAGGTGGTTCCGTCCGGTACCTCAATTTTATAGGATTCGGAGACATACCGAGTGATGTTGTTGTCCCACAGATCGAGTACTTTCGCGGCGGCTCTCAACGCATCCGCGGATGTGTCATTCATATCAAATCCCGAAAAGTTCAACGCGGCACCGACTACCTCACGGGCATCCTCGAGCATGGTCACTTTCTTTTTGTTTTCAAAAAACTTGTCTCCCAGAATCGCCCAAGTGTTCGTTTCGACCAGTTTTTCCGGAACATGTTGTTTGTTATACATCAAGCCGGTCAAACCCCAGAAATAGGGGATGGAGTAGTTGTTTTCAGGGTCATGAGATTTTGCTTTGTCGAGAATCACCGGATCCAAGTTTGAATAGTTGGTCAGAAGGCTCATATCCAAGATTTCGAGCAAACCCGCAGCGGCAAGGATGCTCACATGGTCTCCGCTGGGAAAGACGATGTCCAAGGATTGGCGCGAGCTCTTGATCTTGGTGAACATATTTTCATTGGAATTGTAAGTGCTGTATTGGATTTTGCATTCATTCTCTTTCTCAAACTCAGCGATCAGTTCGGGATCGACATATTCGGCCCAGTTGAAGATATGCAAAGTGTTTGTGCGCTTGGCGCAAGAGATGGCGGCAAGGATCAGGATTATTGCCGCAAGGAGTAAAAGAAAAGTTTTCATCGGTGTATCTCCTTTGTTTATAAATCGGGATCAAATGTCATTTGACGGGCTTGCTCAATGCCTTGTTTCAGCGAAACGCTTTGCAGGATCAGCCAGCCAAGAATGAAAAATATCATCAGGGACAGGATCGACCAACGGATGTTTCCCGTACGGTGCGCGATCCAACCATATAGTATCGGACCAATTATTGAGGACAGGCGTCCTGTCAAGGTGTAAAATCCAAAGAACTCCGCCTGTTTGTTCTGGGGTGTGAGTATGGACAGCATCGTGCGGCTGTTTGATTGGCTGCTCCCGATCGCCATACCCGCCAAAAGACCCACAAAATAATATTCCATAGCACTTGTGCAAAAGAATGCCCAGATCACGACCGCGATCCAGATCAAAAGCGAGATACTCAGCGAAATCTTCACGTTCACTTTATCGGTCAAATATCCAAAGAGCGCCGATCCGATGATGGAGGTGAACTGTGCCAGGATAAAATAGATAATCATGTCCCGCGTGGTCATGCCAAAGCGCTCGATGCCATAAATAGCTGCAAAGACGATCACGGTCGTGATACCATCATTGTAGATAAAATAGCTGATGATATAGCGCAGCAATTGTGGCAAACGAGTGATGTGTTTCAGAGAGAAGCGAACGCGTTGATAAGCCGTCCTGAGATAGTTTGTGCGCTTTGACGGGCGTTGCAATTCCTGGAGCCAAAAGAAAGTAAACAGCGAAAAAATAAAGAAATGCAGGGCGATCATGGGAAAGACGAAACGGACGTTATTTTTCACCAAAACCAGAGATATCACCAAGGATAATAGACCGCCAAGATATCCCAATGCCCATCCGTAGCCGGAAATCTTTCCGATGCCACCGGGAGGGCTGATCTCCGGCAGAAAAGCATCGTAAAACACATTGGCGCTGTTGAATCCGTAGTTTGCAACAATGAAAAACGTCATCCCTAAAAGGATATCCCCCTGCCGCACGAAATAGAGTAGAAAAGTGAAAATGATTGTGAGATAGCAATTGAAAAAGAGGAATTTCTTTTTGGAACGGGAAAAATCCGCCACCGCGCCCATGATCGGAGCGGTCAAAGCAACGAGGGTCATGGAGATGCCGATCGCACGTCCCCAGAGCATTTCTCCGTAGCCTGGTTCTCCGCCGACCACGGTCTTGATGAAATAAGCGCTATAGACGACGCTCACGATGATCGTAGTAAACGCTGAATTGGCAAAGTCATACATCATCCAGCCGAGGATACTGCGGGTGATTTTCACATGCTCTCCATGTTCATCAAAGGCAGTGAATCCCAGATATTGGCGATGTCCGGTTTCGGACTGGCGATAAAGATCTGAAAGCGCTGATCCACCAGTTCCCGGATGCGTTTGGTGTGCGGCAGATCAAGCTCGGCAAAGATGTCGTCAAAGAGCATGATCGGTTTGATGTGGGTGTGTTTCTCGATGAGCGAAGCCTGGATGAGCTTGAGCACGATCACTGCGATACGTTTTTGCCCCTGTGAGCCATAGACCTTGAGACTGCGGGCGCAGAGCTTGAACTCATAGTCATCCAGATGCGCCCCGATCAAAGAGCGTTGAAACTTGCGTTCGCGGGGTTCGATTTGGGCGAGGATATTTCTGAGAGGTTCTTCAGTAGATGGATAATCCTCTCTCAACGCCGGCAGATAGTTGACGGAGATGTTTTTCGTCTTTTCCGAGATGTTGCAGTATTGATCTTTGAAGGCGGCATTGAGCATGGCAAGATATCTGCGCCGATAGCCCAGCACCGCTTGCAGACTCTGGATAAAACGCTCGTCCCAGACGGCTTTCTCTGGTGTTTCGAAGTCCCCTTTGAGTAGCGCGTTGCGTTGATGAACAATATGCAGATAGCCTCGCAGCACGGGTATGTAATCCGGCTGCAATTGTGCGACCGCGAGATCGAAGTATTGCCTTCTGAAACGAGGGCTTCCGCCCACGAGCATCAAGTCTTCCGGAGCGCTATAGATCACCTTCACCATGTCAAATAGACTGCTCAACTGACGGAGGGGGGAATCATCGAGCTTCAGCAGTTTGATCCGTTCTGCGTAGGAAAGCTGCAGTTTGAGATCATAGCCTTTGTCCGGTGAAAACAAAGCAGAAACGGCAAAAAAGGGGGAATCATAGCGTAGCAGATCTTCATCACGATGAAAGCGAACGGATTTGCCGATTCCGCAATAAGCGATTGCCTCTAAAAGATTGGTCTTGCCGCTGCCGTTGGGACCAACGATCAGCGAACCACGGGGCTCAAAGGCAAGGTCGATCGCTTCGTAATTTCTAAAGTTCGTGAGCGCGATCTGCTTCAGGAACAATTATTTATGACCGCAGGGGCATCAACAGGAAAGTAATTTGCTGGTTCTCCGGCTCGGTCTCGTTATAGACCATCATCGGTTCGCGGGAGCTACCCAGTAGGATGCGCACTTTTTCTGTGTCGATAGCATCGAGGATGCCTAACATATACTTATAGTTAAAGGAGATCGAGGTCGAAATTCCCTGATACTCATAGGTTTCCACAAACTCCTTGGCGTCTCCGGTCTCGCGGTCGCTGGTGTTGATCTCAAATTTTTCCTGATCGATCTCAAAGCGGATGCGGTAATTATCCTCAGGCGCGACCAAAGCCACACGGCGGATGGATGTGCGTAAAGCTTCTTTGTTCACGAGGATGCGATTGGGCAGATCGGAGATGAAGGCTTTTTGGTATTCAGGATATTTATGCTCAAGGATATTGGAGATGATGGTGAATTTACCATAGAAAAAGATGATTTTGTTGCGTTCAATGAGTATCTTGATTTCGTTGATGCCGGTTTCGAAGATTTTTTGGATGAAATTCAGTGTCTTGACGGGGATCACTCTTTCTTTCACGCTGTCCGGAATGTTGTCCGCGAAGATGTTGTCTTCCGCTGCGGGAGCGGTTTCCATCACTGTATCGACAAGATCGGGCGCGTTTTTGATGATGATCTCTGCCACCTTGCGTCCGTCCGTGGCAGCCATGAGATGATGGTTGCGGGCGATCTTCCAGCATACACCTGTCAGCACTGCCCGGTTGACGTCGGTGGAAACGGCAAAGGTCGTCTTGGAAATCATGCGGTGAAAGAATTCGGCTTCCATCGGGTTGGCATTGTCGGCGGATGGAACAGGGAGGATCGGGTAGAGCGTGTGATCGGCGCAGAGAATGTTAAAATCGATCTTGTTGCATTGGATCATGAGCAGATCCTCGGTTTTCCACAGATCGATTACTGCTTCCGGCATGAAATTGATGATCTCGTTAAAATGTCGGGCGGAGACGGCGATCGTGCCACCTTCGCTCACTGCGGCAGCAAAACGCACATTCACGGTAATTTCCAGATCGGAAGCGGTGATCTGGACCATGTTTGTCTCGGCGTCAACCTCGATCAGATAGTTTGTCAGGACGGGCGAAATGTTTTTCATCGACACGATCCCGGCAAGGTGTTGGATATTGTGCAGCAGTTCCTTCTTTTCGATGGCTAATCTCATGATTTCCCCTATTTTAAGTTTATATTCATTTCACGCCATAAAAATGGCGTTTGTCACTTTGTCAATACCTTTTTCAAGGCGGCGGTGCTTTTGCTCCGATTTGCAGAAACGCGACGCGTCTGATATCAAGCGCATACAGCGTTTCCCGATCTATATGCAGCACTTCAGCGAGCACTTCATAGAGTGCCGGGCTTTGCAGCTTTTTTTCAATGATCAGCGCGTTTCCTTCCAGATAGATGGCGCTGACGATCAGTTTCAGATCATAGTGTTTTTCCCGCGTGTCCGTCTTTTTGGTGAAGGGATAGGATGCGGTTTCCTGAAATTCGTTGATGCGGAAGATCAGGTTTTCCTGCATGCCGGTATCCGGTATGACGCGGATTTTTTCACTATCTGGAGGTATCTGTTTTCCGTTCAGAGGTTGACAGGAAACAATCTCAAATCCTGGAATGCGGGAGCTCTGAAAAGCAAGCTTGATCCTTGTTTCACTGTATTTACTTCGGAATGATACGTCAAAGAATTCCGTTTCGCTCTGGATTCCGAGAGGCAGCGGCGGCGAAAGGCTCACCCTGGGATGAGGATTGAAGCCTTGAGTGAAAACTGTTGCCAGCTCGGTCTTGGAAACAAGGCGAAAGAGCATGCGCATCCAGTCCAGATGCGAGATAAAACGCAGCAAGCCCACTTTGCGGTAATGCACGCGATAGCGGTATTGGGTTTCAGAGGCGTCAGGCTGGGCAAATTCCGGGTATTCAAACGTTTCCGCCACCGCGGAGGGGGCGTTCTCAGTGTGCAGCACCTCGTCGCAAACCCCGCAGAGCGAACACAATTCCCGGCAATCTGGAGTGACTTCCACAAATCCAGCTTTGCGATATTCGGACATTAAAAACTCGCGGCAGATTCCGGTATCGATGAAATCCCAGGGCAGAGTGTCATCGGTGGAAAATCCACGTAAAAAATCTTGGATGTCGATGCCGCAGCTTTGCATGGCGTTTTCCCAATGGGAGAAATCGAAACACTCTGTCCAGCCGTCAAATTTGGCGCCGTTCATCCATGCCTGACGGATCAATTCTCCTACTTTTCGGTCTCCGCGGGCGAGGATTGTTTCGAGGATGGAGTTTTCGATGGTGTGATACTTTATCTTGATGTTTCGCTTGCGGTAGAAGGTGTTTTTGACGCGCAGGCAACGCTCAAGTGTTTGATGTCTTTCCAGCATCGGCGCCCATTGGAAGGGCGTGAACGGTTTTGGCACGAAGGGGGAGAGGGTGATGCTGATTTGCAGACGGCGTTTGCTCATCTTGTCGATGCGTTCAACGAGATCGATAATGGCGTCGATATCCTCGTCCGTCTCAAAGGGCAGCCCGATCATGAAATAGAGCTTGATCCTTTGCCAACCGAGGCTCAGGGCGATTTCGATCCCGCGGAAGATTTCTTCCTCCGAGAGGTTTTTGTTGATGATGTCTCTCAGGCGCTGAGAACCCGCTTCCGGAGCGATGGTCAGTCCCTCGCCTCCCAGTTTTTTAAGCATTTCCACCAGTGTGTCGTCGAGGCTGTCCACTCTCAAAGAAGGCAGCGAAACGTGGGTTTTATCGGTATCCAGCCTGGATATAAGAGTCAGCAGAAGTTCCCGGATGCAAGTGTAATCGCTGCTGGATAGCGACATCAACCCCGTTTCGTCCCAACCGCTATGCTCTATTTCGGCAAGCATCTGCCGCACAATGTCATCGACTCCACGTTCGCGCACTGGGCGATAGAAGTATCCCGCTTGACAGAATCTGCAACCGCGTGAGCAGCCGCGCATGATCTCTGCGACATAGCGATTGTGCGTAGCCAGTTGCCAAGAAAGGATTTGCGGGCTGTGCAGATGTTCCGATTTGTGAAATTCAGCATATTTTCTCGACTTTATGCTGATTGAACCGGTGTCGTGTAAAAGCGGAACATAGCAGGAATCGAGCGCTGCAAGCGATTTCAATCTGTCCGTGCGGCTTGGGTGATTTCTGAGTATGTCGGTGATCTCGATGATCCCGGTTTCGGCTTCGCCAATGAAAAACACGTCGATGAAGTCCACCAAAGGCATGGGGTTTGTAGCACCCGGTCCTCCGGCAAGGATGATCGGGTCTGTTTCGCTTCTTAGCGAACCTAGTGGCTGTAGCTGTGCCAAGTCCAATAGTTCCAATATGTTGGAATAGGTCAGCTCGCTTTGTAGGGTAATGCCGATGACGTCGAATGCTTTCAGTTCCAGTTTGCTTTCCAAGCCAAAAAGCGGGATTCCCTCACGGCGGAGGATATTGATCATATCTAACCATGGCAAATATACGCGGTCTGCCATGGCGTCCGGGATGCGGTTGACGATGCTATACAGGATTTTCAGCCCCAAATGCGAAATGCCCACTTCATAGACGTCCGGATAAGCAAAACAAAACTTCACACTCGCGTTGGCAGTATCCTTGCGGACGGCATTGATCTCATGGTCAATGTAGCGGGAGGGTTTGTTTACGAGAGGCAAAAAGCGTTCGATATCGATCTGTTTCATCACCGGACTGCTTACAATGATCTGATGTTGATATTGACGTTGTGGAGGTCGCCCCAGCGCATCAGATGTTTGCAGGCGGGGTGTTCCAAAAGGTTCAGATAAGTTTCCTCGCCGAGTTGCACCTGGAATTTGTCCTCAGGGCTGAGCTCTTCCAGATTACTCTCATAGCGGCATTGCTGAAGGTAATAACGGTCTCCGGGTTTGAGCATTTGCTGGATCATGCTGAGATCATGCAAGTTGAAAAGCCGCTCAAAGAGAGTAGTGCGAAATTCAAAATCTTTACCGCAGCCACGTAAAAGATCCATGCTGCGCTGGATGTCTTTGGTATCAATTTCATTGCCGGAGATCACGCTGTAAAGATTTTCCGGTGCTTTCACGTCCATCGCCCAATAATCAACCAAATCAGCTTTGATCAGGTTTTCGATCAGATTTGGAAACGATCCGTTGGTATCGATCTTGACCAGATAGTCCATTTCCTTGAGTTTACGCACAAAATCGATCAATTCCGGCTGCATACACGGTTCTCCACCGGTGATGCAAATAGCTCCGAGTTTTCCCTTACGGGTAAGCAAAAAATCAAAGATGTCCGCTTCGCGAATGAGCGTGCCAAAGCGCTGTGGATCAACCAATTGCGGGTTGTGGCAATATGGACAGCGAAAATTGCAGCCCTGCGCAAAAACAATCGCGGCAAGCTGCCCCGGATAATCCAAAAGAGAGAACTTTTGGAAACCGCCGATCTTCATCGTCAGGGTTGTGATCCCATGCTTAGTTGTGTTCCTGTCGGCAGATGATCGATCTGTTTGAGCGTGTCAAATGTGGTGCGCAGCTTAAATTCCGCCTTTTTGCCTTCATTCCATTGCGAGACCGGACGCAGGTATCCCACGATGCGTGAAAACACTTCCGTTCTTTTGTGGCAGGTGGGGCACAGCTCTTGTTCGCCGATCAGATAACCGTGTTGGGGACAAATGCTGAAGGTGGGGGAGAAGGTGAAATATGGCAGCCGGTATTTGTTGCAAATAATTTGAACCAACTGCTTGATGCTTCTTCCATGCTCGATGCGCTCTCCGCCAAAGATGTGGAGCACGGTTCCGCCGGTATATTTGGTCTGAAGTTCGTCCTGAAGATCGAGCACTTCAAAGATGTCATCCGAAAAATTCACCGGCAACTGCGTGCTATTGGTATAAAAAGGGGTGTCGCCTTTGCTGTTGGCACTGATAATATCGGGGTGATATTTCTTGTCCAGGATGGCGAGGCGATAGCTGGTTCCCTCTGCCGGAGTGGCTTCCAAGTTATAGTTGTTGCGTGTTTCTTCCTGAATGTCGATCAGCCGTTGGCGCAGATAGTCCATCACTCTGATGGCAAAACTTCGTCCTTCCGGACTCCCCAGATTCTTGCCGAGGAAATTGACGATGGCTTCGTTCATACCGATGATGCCGATCGTGGAAAAGTGGTTTTTCCAATATTCCTGAAAGCGGTCGGAGATGCTTTTCAGATAGAACTTCGTGTAAGGGTAGAGCCCGCTATTTGTATATGTTTCCAGTATCTTGCGTTTGATCTCGAGGCTATTTTTGCCGATCATGAGCAGTGCTTCCAGACGGTCGAAGAAGTCCTCCTCATTCTTTGCCAGATAGCCCAGGCGGGGAAGATTGAGTGTGACTACTCCGATCGAGCCTGTCAGCGGGTTGGCACCAAAAAGACCTCCACCGCGGGCTACGAGCTTCCTCGTGTCCAGCCTGAGGCGGCAACACATGCTCCGTGCGTCATTTGGATCCATGTCCGAATTGACGAAATTGGAGAAATAGGGGATGCCATATTTTGCCGTGGCTTCCCACAGATAATCGAGTTTTACGCAGTTCCAGTCAAACTCTTTGGTGATATTGTAGGTTGGAATCGGGAAAGTGAATACCCTACCCTTGGCGTCGCCTTCGATCATCACTTCCAGAAATGCCTTGTTCAGTAGGTCCATTTCATCCTGAAACTCGCCATAGTTCTTGTTTTGAGGCTCACCTCCAATGATTACCGGCTGGTCTTTATACAGGTTGGGTGCTTGAAGATCCATGGTGATATTTGTAAATGGAGTCTGGAATCCCACGCGGGTGGGCACATTGATGTTAAAGACAAATTCCTGCAAAGCCTGTTTCACTTCGGAATAACCGAGCTTGTCATAATGGATGAAAGGCGCCAGCAGCGTATCGAAACTGGAAAATGCCTGCGCGCCCGCGGCTTCGCCCTGAAGTGTGTAAAAGAAATTTACGATCTGTCCCAAAGCGCTGCGAAAATGCCTTGCCGGAGAGCTTTCCACCTTGCCCTCGGCACCGCAAAATCCTTTCAATAGCAGATCCATCAGATCCCAGCCGACGCAATAGACGGAAAGCTGTCCCAGATCGTGAATGTGGACATCGCCCTCGACGTGTGCCCGACGGATCTCCGGAGGATAGATCTTGTTCAGCCAGTAGGTCTTGCTCACTTCCGAAGCGATATAGTTATTCAAACCCTGTAGGGAATATGCCATGTTCGAGTTTTCGTTCACCTGCCAATCGATCTTTTCCAGATACTGATCGATCAGGTTCACTCCCGCTGTGGAAACCAGCTCGCGAATGCGCGTATGCTGATCCCGATATATGATATATGCCTTGGCGGTTTTCTTGTAGGGAGAGGCAAGCAAAACCTCCTCGACGATATCCTGAATTTTTTCCACTTCGGGGATATCGCTGTTGAGCACCTGCATGGCAAGATTGACCACGCGAAGTGTCAAAACTTCCGCTATGTCCTCGCCAAATTCCCCAGACGCTTCTCCAGCTTTCCTGATCGCTTTCGCGATTTTCAGCTTGTCAAAAGACACGATATTGCCGTTGCGCTTTCGGATCATCGAAAACATCCAAACCTCCCTTGAACCTCATATCTATATGTTATTATTATTTATATATCTTGCAAGCGCGCATCCCACTTTATGACTTTTCAATTCGCGTCTGCGAGTTGCATTGAAATAAGAACTTATGATTTTTGTCAAGCTCTAATCATGTCTTTTTTTGCAAATGTACAATCTTGATGCGGAACTTTGTCAACGGCGCTTTCTCTAAGCTGTATTAACCGGAGGTTTTGGCGATTTTGGCAGGATGAAAAAACGGTACAATTCCCGAACCAATTTATTCGCTTGGAACCCCAAGCATGCAATGGATTGGATTTTTTAATTTGAAAACCAAGCATGCAATGAATTAGTTTTTGGCTTCGATAAGCCCTCTCAAGTCTTTAGCCTTAGATAGCTAAAAATGACATAATGCAGGCGTGGACTATCGTCTCGAGAGCAGTTTTTTCTGTCGTGTGGACATTTCGGAGTAACTGAGCCATGTGTTTCGCCTAATGAGAGCCATGCTCTCGGAAAATAGAGCCACTCAATTCGCTGATCAGAGCCAGTATGGCTTATACTATTAGATAGCAATCAGTTGTGCCATATTGTAGATGGATTATCCATGAACTGCAACCAAGTTCGCGGGGGCGGCTGCGAAGTGAGGACGTAGTCCGAACGAAGCAGCCGCCCCCGCGAAGCGATCGATTTACTCAGGACTATGTTATTCTATCTTTTTAAGCCCTCTGCGTTCTCTCATTGACACTTTTCCATCGATAAATATCTGGTATGAATCGTGAATGATCCGGTCCAGGATGGCGTCTGCAAGAGTTTCTTGACCGATCTTCTCATGCCATCCTCCGGGTCTGAATTGTGAGCAGAAGATAGTAGATGCATATTGATACCTCGCTTCAACTATCTCCAGCAGATCCCTTGCTTCTTGTTCTCTGAGTGGAGTTAGTAACCATTCATCGAGTATCAGGAGTCTAACTTGTTTATACTGTCTGATCGTTTTCTGGAACGTCCCTTCTCCTCTGGCTATGGCAAGTTCATCCCAGAGCTCTGGAAGGCGGACATACTTGACAGGATAGTATTGTTTGCATGCGGCTATGCCAAAGGCACAGGCCAACCAGGACTTTCCATTTCCGGATGCTCCCATGATGATGATATTACGATTATCCACCATATAGGAGCAAGATGACAGTCGGAGGATCTCAGAGCGATCAAGCTTTCTGTCATCGTGATAATCTACATCTGCTAATACCAATTCGCTTTCATATATCCAAATTCATCCACTTAAAATAGGTCAGTCTTGAAACCATATCTTTGTTGTTGTCCAGGTATTCAAAGCTATCAATCAGGGCATTCTGTACTTCATCCATTGACCCGTAGGCCGTGTTTCTGAATTTGTAGTCTCTGATGGCAGCCCATAGGTGTTCGGTAGGATTCAATTCTGGACTGTAAGGAGGAAGAAAGATATTGCGAACATTGTCAAAGCTCTTGAGGTAATTTGTTGTGTGCCATCCTGCCTTATCCATGATAACGATGTTACGATAATTCTTGTATTCCATGGAGAATTGTTCCATGAAAAGAGACATGATCTCAGTATCACAGTTGGGAGCAAGGATCGAGAAGACGTCACCGGTAACCGGGTTTACTGCAGAATAAGCATAGATATATTGTCTGACTATCTGCTTCGAAACAGACGGACGCTGTCCTTGCGGAGCCCAGCAGGCAACGGGAATGTTGATCCTGCCAAAGCGTGCTTCGTCCTGAAAGAATATCTGAATCGGTCGTATATCGTTCTTATCAAAGCTTAGCGCAGCGGCTGCCAGGTATTCCGGGAGTTTTTTTTAAACTCGGCCTGCTTTTCAGGATCTTGCTTAGGATGCTTAGGTCTTGGTACTACTCTTCTCCAGCCGTGGCGATGCAGTAAATCGTATGGGAAGTCTTTAGAAACAGTATGCCCAATTTTAGACTCAATCTCCGCCTTAATCGTTTTTACAACTACTATCAGCCCTTTATCTGCTCGCTTACTGATCTCTCTAAGCAGTTCTTCCTCTTCTTCCCAACTGAGAAACGAAGTCCGGTTTCCACCTCGCTTCTGACTGTAAACACTTTCCTCGCCTATACGATTGTAATTGTATACCCACTTGTTGATCGTATATACTGAGACGCCAATCATATCTGCAAGTTCTTTAGCTGATAACGCTTTGGATTTGGCCAAATACAAGGCCTGCCAACG